>CALGRC010000151.1 GCA_937959315.1 uncultured Clostridia bacterium
ACCTACATAAAAATCAACCCCACCCCTCAAGAATGAGGGGCAGGGGAGCTGAAGTGTGCCTTAGTGCACTTTTTTATTCATCATTCATAACGGCCTTTGGCACGGTGGTTTTTATAAACCTTTAAATAAAAAGTGCTGTTTTTGATGCACCAATCCTTGCTGACCAGCTCTTTTTCGTCACGGTAAACATCGTCTGCGGCAAACTGCGCTTCGATATCGTTTACCACGTCGAAAAATTCGCCGTATTTGGCAAGCTGCCTGTAGGTAGGATGCTTGTAGGGGTTGATGTAATAGCGCGCCAGCCGGATGGACAAATAGAGCAGCAGCGCCAGCCCCAGCAGGGCAATCCATGGGTCGCTGTTTTCGGTCCCCATTTCGGTGCCGCGCATATCAAACAGGTATTGGCTGATGGCAAGCGGCGCGTCAGCCGTTACGTTTTGGGTCAGGTCGGACAAAATGACCTTTGCCGGCTCAGTAAAAATACCGGATATTTGCTGCCCGGCCTGCGGCTGGACGTCAAACGGCGCCAATATAGGGATTTGGATACCGCCGATGGTACCCAGGTACACCTGCTGTGTGATGTACGTTTCCTGTTGCCCGGTTTGGGGGTTTTCAATGGTGACATCATAATGGATCCCGGTTGGTTCTACGCTGTCAAAGGTTACCCAAAACCGGTATTTCCGTCCGTCCAGCCAGCTAGTAGGCGCCGCTGCAAAATTGGGGATGGATTTATCCTCCCGCTTCTTCATGGTGATAGGCTCCTGATATACCACCGTTTGGGTGGTAGAAGCAAATGTTTCTGCGTCAAATGGATACGGCCCGTGCAATCTCCCTGCGATATACATGCCGGTGGCGCAGAAAAATAAAATAAGCAGCAGCACATAGACGGCAATGACAAGCAAAAACCGCCGCCGCCCCCGCTGGACCCCCTGATATAGTACCCCGTCCTTGTGTACAACCGTCATGAATTGGTCACCTCTTCCATAGTATAGCGGATTTTCCAATCAAAAACAAGAGATATTTTATGAACGTTCATACGCGTTGTAGACCTCCCGTTTTGGCTGCCCGCGCAAAAGCGCCGTTTGGCGGACAGCCTCCTTTTTGGACAAGCCGGATGCGATGAACGCATCCACCTGCTCTTTTACCGGCGGAAGCTCTTCCGGCACGGGAACGCTGGGCGCGGCGCCGGTTATTACCAGCACAAATTCCCCTTTGGGCTGGGAGCCGGCATACCGCTCCAGCGCGCCCTCGATGGTGGTGCGGTCGCATTCTTCATGCAGCTTGGTCAGCTCCCGGCACAGAGCGAGTTCCCGGTTCCCCAGCGTATCCAGCAGGTCGCTGAGCGTACGGCAGAGCCGGTGGGGCGCTTCGTACAAAAGGATGGTACGCGGTTCTACAGCCAGGGCGCGCAGCCGTTCCTCCCGCTCTTTTTTCGGGACGGGCAGAAACCCCTCGAATACAAACCGCCGGGTGGGCAGGCCGGACATGATGAGCGCTTGCACAAACGCCGCCGCCCCGGGCAGGGGGACTACGGGTATGCCGTTTTGTATGCACAGCCGCACCAAATCCTCGCCCGGGTCGGAAATGCCCGGGGTGCCCGCGTCGGTCACCAGCGCAATGGATTGGCCCTCCAGCAGCCGCCCGGCCAGCACCGGCCCCATTTGGGCGCGGTTGTGTTCGTGGTAGCTTACAAGCGGCTTGGATATGGCAAAATGGGTGAGCAGCTTTTTGGTGCGGCGGGTGTCCTCGCAGGCAATGGCGTCAACCGATTTGAGCGTTTCCAGCGCGCGCAGCGTGATATCCCCCAAGTTGCCGATGGGGGTGGCGCACAAATAAAGGGTTCCGGGGCTCATTGCAGTTCCTCCTTTTGGGTCAGGTAGACGGGCGCACGGCAGTCCAGCCCTGGCCTGCCGCCATGGACGCCTTCTATGAGCACTAGCTTGGGCGGCTGTGTGCAGGACGGGCAGACCGTTTGCAGTGTTTTTGGCTCCAGGCGGTGGGTACGCATGCCGCACAGCAGGTCGCACAGCCGTTCTGGCCGGTGTACCAGGTAGAGCCTGCCTGCCGGCCGGAGCAAGGCCGCTGATATACGCAGGATGGTGTCCAAATCGGTGCGGAGCTCAAACCGGGCGGCCGCTTTGGCGTCCGATGGGTTTATCCGGCCGTTGGCGGGTTTGTAATAAGGCGGGTTGCATACCACCACATCTGCGCTGCCCGGCCGCAGGAAGTTGAGGCAGTCGGCAATATCGGCGTGCACAAACGACAGCCGCCCTTCCAGGCTATTGCGCGCAATGTTGCGCACCGCCAGGCGGTAGGAGGCCTCTTGTAGTTCTACGCCGATCACGGCCTTTGCGGCGGTTTTGGCGCACAGCAGCACCGATACGGCGCCGTTGCCCGCACACAGGTCAACCACCGTATCGCCGGTCTCCACACGGGCAAAGTCAGAGAGCAGCACACTGTCTGTCCCAAAGCAATAAAGGCTGGTATCCTGTATCAGCCGGAAGCCGCCGCCCAAATCGTCCACCCGTTCCATCCCTTTACCTCCCCAATGAAAAATAAAAAGGCCCCGGCAAAACCGCCGGGGCCTTGGTTGGTACTTATTCCGCCGGATTGGGCGCGCCAACCGGGCAAACACCCGCACACGCACCACATTCAATGCACTCTTCCGCATTGATTACATATTTGCTGTCGCCAGCGGAGATGCACGATACCGGACATTCGCCCTCACAGGCGCCGCAGCTGATGCAATCGTCGTTGATGAAGTATGCCATTTGAAACACCTCCTTACAATGATGGCTTTATTATACGCGAAACGGTATAAAAAAGCAAGTGTTGTTTAAAAGAAAAACAAAACTAATCTTCCAAATCTTTTAGTTTTTCTGCTTCTTTTGTTTTTCCGCCGTCTTTTTTCCCGGCTTTTTTGATAATTTCCACGTCTTTGATCGCATATTCCTTGATTTGTTTTTCGCCGTTGGTATCCAGTGTGACGGCAATCCGGCCCTTCAGCAGGTCGGCGCGGGAAACCACCCCCCGCCCGTCGGCGGTTTTGACAATGCTGACCACGCCAGGCGTGGTGCGCAGCAGCGGTTCATAGGCCTCCTGCTCGTTTTTCAGGCAGCACATCAGCCTGCCGCAGGTGCCGGATATTTTGGTGGGGTTGAGCGACATGCTCTGCTCCTTGGCCATTTTGATGGACACCGGCTGGAAATCGCCCAGGTAGGTGTTGCAGCACAGCGCCCGGCCGCAGATACCCAGGCCGCCCAGCATTTTTGCTTCATCGCGTACGCCGATTTGCCGCAGTTCTATGCGTGTTTTAAACACGCTGGCCAAATCGCGCACCAGTTCCCGGAAATCCACCCGCCCGTCGGCGGTGAAATAAAATAATATCTTGTTATGGTCAAAAGTGTATTCCACATCCACCAGCTTCATGTCGAGCTGGTGCTTGCGGATTTTTTCCTGGCAGAGGGAAAACGCTTCCCGTTCCCTGCGCCGGTTTTCTTCCATGCGCGCCCGGTCGTCCTGCGTGGCCGGCCGTATAATTTTTTTGAGCGGCTGAACCACTTGGTCGTCATCCACCGCACGTTTTTCCATCACGATGGTGCCAAATTCCACGCCGCGCGTGGTTTCTACGATTACATTATCCTGTTTTTTGAGCTGGTATTTGCCAGCGTCAAAGTAGTATACTTTCCCAATGCGTTTAAACCGCACCCCTACGACCTCAACCATGTAGTTCCTCCCTGCATATTATGAGCATCGCCTGTACCGAAAGGCTAAAATTGCCGTACCGGCCCAGCTCTTTCTGCGTGTTTAGTATGGTTTCTATCATACGCAGCAGCGTCCGCTTCCCCGCTAGGCGGGAAACCGTTTCTATCAGCGCCTTTTGGTCGCCGTTGACCACAAGGGCCGCCGCGCCCAGCTTTGACAGCAGGCAGTCGCGCAGCAGCAGCACCGTCAGGGCAAACAAATCTTCCCGCCGGTCTTTGTACTGGTCAAAAAAAGCTACGATATCATATATTATAAAGTCATCGCCGGTGAAAAGCAAGAGAATTTTTTGGAAGAGTTCTTCCCGCAGCGTTTGGAATTGGTTATCATACAGCAGCGCTTTGAGTTTTCCGGGATTGCCGCCGCAGTAAGAAAAAGCGATATCCCCTTCCGGAAGCTGCGGCGCAATGGCGCGCAGCGCAGCCAGCGGCAGCGGCGGGATACGGATATATTGCGCCCGTGAACGGACGGTGGGCAGCAGCATGGCGGCGTTTTCGCACAGCAGCAGGAACAGCGCGTAACCGGGCGGTTCCTCTATGGCTTTGAGCAGCGCGTTTTGTGCTGCGGCGTTCATTTTCTGAGCATCCTCTATTACAAATACCCTGCGCCCGCCGTCCGCCGGGCGGACGGCAACTTCCTGCAGCAGTTCCCGGATGGCTGCAATGGGCAGCGTCGCCTTTTCCTGTGCCGATATCCATATCAGATCGGGATGGGCGTTTTCTGCGATTTGCCGGCAAGCGGGGCATTGCCCGCATGCGCTGTGCGTCTGGCACAGTGCCAGCGCCGCTATATAGCGCGCCAGCGTTTTTTTCCCGGCCCCTGCCGCACCTTCCAGCAAGTAGGCGTGCCCCAGCCGCCCGCTGGACAGTGCATGGGCGAAAAAGCCGGCCGGGGCGCCGGCCGGCTGCAGTATTGGCTTCATGGATGGTTCAGACCTTTTCAAACCGTTCTACATCCAGCACAAAGATGGTCGCCCCGCCCACCTCTACTTCAATCGGGTAGGGGGTGAATGCGCTGGTTGCGCCCATGGGCATGGGGGATGTAGCGATTTGTTTGCGGCGGTGGCTCTTTTCGTCAATAATTTTGATGACCTCGTCAATTTTGTCTTCATCGGTGCCAATGAGCATGGTCATATTCCCGGCGCGCAGGAACCCGCCGGTGGTAGCCAGCTTTGTGACAGAAAACCCCGCCTTGCTCAGGGATGACAGTACCTTGTTGCCGTCTTCGTCATTGACAATTGCCAGTACGAGTTTCATATATATCAGCTCCCCGTATTTGATATCCTTATTATAGCCTATCTGGGATGGAAAATCAAGCTATTTGATTGTCAACCGGCGCCGGATATGTTATAATGGGTGCATAACCGACCCGTCCCCTTCCATACACTGTAGGGAAAGGGGCGATGAAAATGGATTTTGACAGGTTTGACTATGAGAAATTGACGCAAAGCCTACAGGATTTTGCGGGCAAGTATTTGTCTGCCCGGCTGTTTTCAGCGGGTAAGAGCGTAGCAGGGCGGGAATTGTGGTGCGTTGCCGTCGGGCGGGGGAAAAAACAGGTGTTCTTAAACGGCGCGCACCATGCGCTTGAGTGGATTACCGCTTCGCTGCTGGCAAATTTTTTATGGGATTTTGCCGCGGCGGCAGAAGCGGGGGAAGAACTCGGCGGGTACAATGCGCGCAATATTTTTGAGCGGTGTACCTTTACGGTGCTGCCCATGGTCAATCCGGATGGGGTGCAGATGGTATTGCATGGCCTTTCAGAAGGCGATCCCAACTATGGCAATATTGTCCGCTGGCTGGACGGGCAGGATGTGCAGGAAGTGTGGCAGGCAAACCTCAACGGCGTGGATTTAAACCACAATTATGACGCGCTGTTTGAGCAAGGGAAACAAGTGGCGGCGGAAGTGTACGGCATTACCGGGCCGGGCCCCACCCGCTGGTCGGGGGCGTATCCGTTTTCCGAGCCGGAAACCGCTGCCGTACGCCGGCTGGTGCTGGAGGGAGAGTTTCCGGTGGCGGTGGCGTTCCACACACAGGGGGAGGTCATTTACTGGTCGTTTGACGGCAACCGCAAGTTCCGCATGCAGGCCGAGGTCCTGTCCCGTGCCAGCGGCTATGCGTTGGATAACACAGTGGGGATAAGCTCCTATTCCGGATTTAAAGACTGGTATCTGGACAAATTTGATTTGCCTGCTTTCACCGTGGAGGCAGGGCTGGGGGAAAATCCGCTGCCATTTTCCCAGTTTGAAGGCATCAAGCAGGCGTGTTATCCGCTTATATTGGCGTGCGCCGCGCTGTAGGCGGCAAAAGAAAAGGACGGTGGTTGCAGCTGTGAACAAAAAACTGTTGCTGGGCACCTTGGCGGCGGTACTGCTGGCCGCGGTGATTTTACCGGGTTTACAAAACCGGCAGCAGAGCCGCACGGAGTTTCTGATGGATACCTATGTAACCATCACTGCGCCGCGTTCTGCAGCACAAACGGTGGACGCCTGTTTTGCAGAAATTGCACGGCTGGAGCATTTGCTGTCCGCCTACCGGGAGGATAGTGAAATTGCCCGTGTGAATGCAGAGGGGTATGGCCGGCCGGCAGCGGTGTCAGACGAGGTGTTTGCCCTGCTGCAGAGGGCGCAGCAGCTTTCGGCGGCGACGGACGGTGCGTTTGACATTACCGTAAAGCCGCTCATCGACCTGTGGGATATCCGCAGCGGCCAAAATACCGTGCCGTCCGGTGACGCCATTGCCGCAGTGCTGCCAAGCGTTGGGTATGAGAAGCTGGCGCTGGATGAGGAAACCAAAACGGTGCGGTTCCTGGCGCCCGGCATGGGGATAGAGCTGGGCGCCATAGCCAAGGGCTATGCAGGCGACCGGGTGCGGGAGATTTTGGAATCGGCCGGTGTGGAAGGCGCCATTGTGGATTTGGGCGGCAACATTGTAACCACCGCGCGCAAAGACGGCAAGCCGTGGCGTATTGGGCTGCAAGACCCGGACCAGCCCCGCGGGAGCTATTTTACCACGGTAGAGTCGGCTGGGGGGTCGGTGGTGACCAGCGGCCCGTATGAGCGGTATTTTGAAAAGGACGGGAAACGGTACCACCACATTTTGGACCCCCGTACCGGCTGGCCGGCGGATACCGGCCTTGAAAGCGTGACGGTCATTTCCGGGGATGGGACGCTTGCCGATGCGCTGTCCACCGCGCTGTTTGTCATGGGGCCGGATGCCGGCATGGCGTTTGCCGGCAGTTCCCAGCTCCAGGCCGTTTTTTTGACCGATACCAAAGAAATTAGATACAGCCAAACGACAGGAGGATGAAAAAGATGTACGATATGGTTATCATTGGCGGCGGCCCTACGGGATTAAACGCCGGGTTGTATGCAGGGCGCGCAGGCTTGCGGGCGCTGATTATCGAAAAGCTGTTTTCAGGCGGCCAGGCGGCCACCACCTATGAGGTAGACAATTACCTGGGGTTTGTCAGCAGCATTTCCGGGCCGGATTTGGTGATGAAAATGGAAGAACACGCCAAAAAATTCGGTGCGGAAATCATCCATGAAACAGTGGAACGGTTGGAGCTGGAAGGCCCGGTCAAGCGGGTGTATACGGCGCAGAACGCCTATGAGGCCAAGGTGCTGGTGCTGGCCATGGGCGCCACCCCGCGCAAGCTGGGTGTAGACGGCGAGCAGCAGTTTTCCGGCCGCGGCGTTTCCTACTGCGCTACCTGTGACGGCAATTTTTACCGCAACCGTCCGGTGATGGTGGTGGGCGGCGGCGATACCGCGCTGGAGGACGCGCTCTACCTGGCAAATATTTGCCAGACGGTTTACCTGGTACACCGGCGGGACGCCTTCCGCGGCGCAAAAACGCTGGAAGACGCTGTGCGGGCCAATCCGAACATCCAGCTGGTGCTGGAAGCAGAGGTGGAGCGGCTGGAAGGGGAAAAAATGCTCCAGACGGTGTATGTCAAACACAAATCCACCGGCGCAGTGGAGGGCTACGCGGTCAACGGGCTGTTTATTGCCGTTGGGGCGTCCCCCAGCTCCGGTCTGGTAAAGGGAATGGTGGATATGGACGAATACGGCTATATTGTTACCGACGAAGATATGCGCACCTCGGTGCCCGGCGTGCTGGCGGCCGGGGACATCCGCAAAAAGAAGCTGCGGCAGATTATCACGGCCGCATCCGACGGTGCGGTGGCGGTGTACACGGCGCAGAGCTATATCGCAGGAGGGGACGCATGAAGCTTTTTACCCACGCAAGGGTCTATGCCTTATCCGGCACAGACGTGATAGAAAATGGATATGTGAGCTGGGAGGACGGCAAAATTACCGGCATTGGGGCAATGGCGGACATGCCCACCTGCCCCGGCGCAGAGGTGTACGATGTACACGGTATGTGCGTATCGCCGGGGTTTGTGGACGCGCACTGCCATATTGGCATGTGGGAGGATGCGCTGGCATTTGAAGGGGATGACGGCAACGAGTCCACCGACCCGGTGACCCCCCATTTGCGCGCGCTGGACGCCGTCAACCCGCAGGATAGGTGCTTTGCCGAGGCGCTCTCTGCCGGCGTCACCACCGTGGTGACCGGGCCGGGCAGTGCAAATCCGATTGGCGGGCAGTTTTTGGCCATGAAAACCTATGGCAGGCGGGTGGACGACATGGTAATCGCCCAGCCGTGCGCTATGAAGATGGCGCTGGGGGAAAACCCCAAGCTGGTGCATGGCAAAAAGGGCAAGCCGCCGCTCACCCGCATGGCGACGGCGGCGCTGATACGCCAAACGCTTTATGCGGCGCGCGATTATCAAAAAAAGCGGGAAACGGGCGGCGAAAAGCTGGATATCAAGCTGGAGGCGCTGCTGCCGGTGCTGTCAGGCGAGCTTCCCGTCAAATTTCACGCCCACCGCGCCGACGACATCTGCACCGCCCTGCGCATTGCCGATGAATTTGGCCTGCGCTGCTCCATAGAGCACGCCACAGGCGCTTTGGAAATTGCTGATATTTTACAAAAAGCCGGGGTGCCGGTAAATGCCGGCCCCTGTTTGACCGACCGGAGCAAGCCTGAGCTCAAGGAGTTGTCGTTTGAAACCCCGGCCGCGCTGCTGCGCCAAGGGCTGCCGGTGGCCATTATCACCGACCATCCGGTAACGCCCGAGCAGTATCTGCCGCTGTGCGCCGCGCTGCTGCAGCGCTATGGCGTCAGCGAGGTGGAAGCGCTCAAAACGGTGACGCTGTATGCGGCGCGCAACTGTGGCTTGCAAGGCCGTGTGGGAGCCATAGCGCCGGGGCTGGACGCCGACCTGGTGGTAACAGCGCAAAGCCCGCTGTCACTGGCTTCTAAGGTGTATGCAGTGGTGGCTGGCGGGGTATACATTGAACAAAAATAACGGGTGTTTTTGTGAAAACTGACAAAAAAATATGGAAATAAGAAAAAATCTATTGAAAAACCCGTGCATTGCGGTTATAATGTACCTGTGTAATTATAATATCTAAAGCAAGAGCGTGTGAAAAATAAGAAAGGGAGGTTATCCATGAAAGGGGTTGGTACATAGGCGCGGAAGGTAATCCGGTTTCATCCAGGGCAGTACATCGGTGTGAAGCACCAAACAAGGTTCTTGAAGAGGTTTTGAAATAACTGGAGGGAGATGGAGAAGATTATGAGAAAGCAGTTAGCAAGAGTAGGAGCAATCACAATGGCAGCTGCCATGCTGGGTTCCACTGCGGTGTTTGCGGCAGACCAGGCAGAGTTGAAAGTGCAGTATGTTGCCAAGGACAAAATCCAGGCGACGGTTGGCGCGTCCACTAGAAGCGACCAGGCCACCATTTTGGCGTTCCAAAATGGCGTGGCGCTGAAAAATGTTGCAAGCGGCGACATTGCCTATATCGGCCAGGATGCGGCGGATGACGATATCGGTTTGCAGATTTCGCAGCCGGCCAAGGCGGTGTTTGAATTTAACACGGCAGGCCCGGCAAGCAGGACCAGCACTGGTAAAATCAAAATCTATGCCGCAGGCAAAGTCAATACGCTGAGTGCAGAAAAAGAAGTTTACGAGATGGCGCCTATCAGTAAAGTTGCATTTACCGATACGGCAACTGGGCTGACGCTCAAAGACAATGCCAGCCAGGAGGATATCCGCACTGCGTTGTCCGGGAAAACCCTGACGGTGACGCATGCGTTTGCAGATGACCAGACCGATACTTCCCCCATTGCCATCGACGGCACGGCGGACAAGAACTTCGAATATACAATCAAGGCTGGTGCAAGCGGCGGTAATTATCTGGAAGCTAAGTATACCCCGGCTGACGGTTCGAAGTTTGGCGTGACAAGCGGCGGCAGCTTAGCCAGCCTGGAAGCAGATTCGCCGGCAGTTACCGTGGAATCCAGCGTGGAATACACTTATTCGCTGAGCGGCGGATTGACCTATGGCATCGGTGAAACCGTTGCAGAGGATGCTTTGAAAAATGCAGTGGCCAAGTTGATTACGGCAACGCCGTCTGAAGGCTTTACCGTTGATGCAAGCAAAGTGGCGCTGTATGATGAAGCAGGGACCAATCCGGTAACCTTTGGGGAAGCTGTATTGGCAATCGGCGGTACGGATGCTGCAACGACCCTGACTTACACAGTAAAATATGACGGCAAGGATGCTGGCAAGCTGACAATTGAGATTAAGCAGCGCGCGGTTACGAGTGTTTCGTTGGCAGCTGACAAAACAGATATTACCCTGCCGTTTGGCACGGCCAAAGAACAGATTGTTAACGAGCTGAAGACTGGAAAATATGTCAAGCTCACAGCAGAGCTTACCTATGATGACACAACGAAACAGTCTAAGGATGTAACGGCTGCTGCTGATTATGTAGTGAGTGGCGATGGCCCGACGGCATATACAGTAACAGCGTCCTATACTGAGACTGTGAAATCTAATGATGTCACATTAAATGTGTCCATCAGTGATGTGGCAAATAGTACTATCACAGGTACGGTTAAGTTGAAATCCAATCCGCGTGTTCCAGATGATTCTCCTGCGGTAAAAGGTGCGGCGGGTATCTTGGTGGCGGCGTATTCCAAAGATGGTACAGCTTTGCAAGGCGTGGCATTGACCGATGCGGACGGCGCGTATAGTGTAACTGTACCGTCTGATGGTGAGTATCAGCTGGTCATCAGTTATGTTGATTTAGGCGTAGAAGATGGCAAGGCAACGCAGGCCATGAACTATGGCGGTGTTGTCCGTGCGGTAACTGTAACTGGCGGTGAAGCTGCGGTAGATGGAATTATTTTGACCAGAGTAGCGGGCGACGCCGACGGTGATGGCATTGTTGATGGTGCTGCGGACAAACAAGAGGTTACTACCTTTAAGGGTAATAATTATGTTGATTCAACCGCAACCAACTAAAAGCAATTAGTTTTTGCATATGCCGCATAGACCGGCAATGAATTCATTGCCGGTCTATGCGGGTTTTATAACAAGAGGAGGTACACTATGAACAAAACAGTGAAAAAAATAGTCAGCATGGTCGTTGCTATGACTTTTCTGCTGACTATGGCAGCGGTACCGGCTGGATTTGCTGCAAATGCCGATTGGGGTTTTGATCCTTCTCCGAATTTCGGATGGAAAACGGCTATCTATACGGATGAAGCGTGCACAACGGAAGCTACCGCAGTACAGCCTGGAGATACTGTTTATGTGCAGTTTTCTTTGCAAGCCGTAAGATATTTTGGGGCGGCCAACGGAACGTTGACTGTGACAGGTTTGACCTTTGATGGAACTCAGCCATTTAGACAGGATTTTGCTGTGGCAGAGGGATTAGGTAATTATGCAGGCCAATTGATACTGGATGCGGCTGAATCGTCGGTTAGTGAAAAGACGGCACAGTTTTTTATAACCATTAATGATGAAGAGTATAGCTATCCGAGTAATGATTTTGGAGAAGCTGTTTTCCCGTCTACTAATACGACGGATGGTGTAGAATTAAAACTATTGACCTATAAGGCAACCGTAGATACATTTGCAACACGTGATGCAAAAGTTTCTGCTGTTTTTACTCCGGGCGAACGCCTTGGGATTTCCATGGGTGAGTGTGATCTTGATTATAACTCCATGAGTTCTGTTCCCGCTTCTGCTGACAAGCAGGTTTCTGCTTCTGTTGGCCTGCCGACTATCGATAGTGCAACTTTGGTAGACGGTAATACGGGTGAGGAGGAAACTGCAACAGAAATTGAAACTCCGTCTACAGATGACACCGGTTCGGTAGGTACCGGTTATTACTTTCGCGCCGAGCTCTCAAATGGTGATACAGAGTATTATCCGATTTATTTTGGGGAACCTGTAGAAAATCAGGCTGGTGCGTACGTTGATTTGGCGGGGAATGATTTCAAACTGGCAGATGGTGTAACAACTAATGAAGAATTTACTTGCAATGTTACCATTTCTGACCCGAATACGGCAGCTGACAAAGATGGTCTGACGATTAAATTTGTCATTCTGGCTACCCAGTACCGGATCAATCCGAAAGATATCCCGGTCATCGAGCTGCCGCGCGGTATCACCGAAATCACGGCAGAAGACCTGGGCGATTCAGTGCAGACTTCTAACGACGGCACAACCTGGACGCCTGTTGATTTGACCGGCAAGACCATTACGCTGGATGAATCCTTTACCAACAATGGCGAAAGCATCACGGTTGGTACAGAGACGCAGGTTGTTGTTAACATTTCTGACATTACGCTGCAGGCAGAAAACAATAAAGTCACTGTTAAGACCATTGCACCGATTGCCAACGGCAAATATCAGCTGGCGGCTTCCGAAGAGAATCCGTATGTTGTTTACAAAGCAACCATCAGCGAAGAAGAAGTATTTGCACAGCCGCTCAACCTGGAAACCGGCTACAGCGACGGCACGTTCGTAAATGAAGGCGATACCACTGCAACCGCAGAGCTGACATACACCATTACGGCTGAAAACTGGAAAGCCTTTGTCGATGCTGCAAAGGCGGCGGAAGGCGATTATACTGCCGCTGTGAAGGTTACCTTCAATGAAGAAGAAGTCGATATCTACATTACTGCAAAAGATGCAGAGCCGACCGGCAACTACCGCGTAAAAGCAGGCCAGATCTTCCCACTCGGCTATAAAGAGGCTATCGACACCAGCGCAATCCTGTTTGAACAGGAAATCCAGAAGATTCCTGGCGACGAAACCAGCAATGAGTGGGTTGCCTATACCCCGGCTGGCTATACCGTTGCGCTGAGCAGCTATGACAACACGGTGGCTGGCAGCAACACCGTAACTGTTTCGCTGGTTGGCGAACCGGCTATTACGTTGGATCCTGCTACCATCACCGTTAATGTGACAAAAGAAGTTTCCAGCTATCTTGCAAGCTGGGTTGGTGGCACACCGGCTGCTGTGACAGGCATGTCGGAAGATGAAATCAAAGAATTGATTGCAATTGAAGCAACTTATGCGGGTAGCGGCGTCAAAGAGCTGATCGCTGTTGACCTCAACAAACTGGCAATTGCCGATTACGACAAGACCTCTACCGCTAAACAGACGCTGGCTGTTACCTACGATGGCAAATCGGCTGGCAGCCTGTCCCTGACGCTGGCAGATGCAGCTACTACGGATATAGCAATCACTGACGTTGAAATTGTCGGCGTAGATGTCGTTGGCGATATGTCCGGCACCATTTCGGTAACTGCTGGGGAAGAGACTATAACATTAGTATATGGGTTAAGCGGCAACGAAACTACAAAAGTGATGGGTGCAGTTGCCGATACAGTTACGGAAGGCGACTATGCCTTTACGCTGTCCATCCCGGGCTTCAAGCCGGTAAACGGGACGCTGCACGTAACGGCCGATGATGCAACCATTGAAATTGCAGATGGCGAACAGTTGCTCGCAGGCTTTGTGGCATCGACCGATGGGAGTGTTGCTGACAAGGCGGCCATCAGCAGCCACGATTTCTATGCGATTGGTTCCCATCTTGGGGAATCGACCAGCGGGAATGCTGATCTGGTAAAATATGATTTGAACAGAGATGGCAAAATCACGCAACTGGATATCGACGCGATGCTCAGTAACTATGGCGCGTAAATCGTAGAAGAATATTCTTTGCCTGACTGATACTTGCTGGCGGGCGCGGCGGGGCAGGCCTGCCGCCCTGCCTGGCAGGGTGTTCAGTAGTAGAATTTAACAAATAATAATGAAAGGTGAAGGCATATGAAAAAGAATAAAAAACTTTTAGCACTCTTCGTGGCCATGGCAATGCTGGTTACCGTTTGCGTACCCTTTGGAGCAGTGTTTGCGGCCGATACGAGTGCAGATGCTACAATATCAATTACCAACTTGGATGGCAGTGCAATTACAGGTGAGGTGTCCCGCAATACCGATGTAAAGGTCACCATTAGCCTCAATTCTGCTGTAACAAATTTGTATGGGTATACCATCCTTACCAATATCCCGGCTGCGGCGGAAGTAGAATTGCCGGCTGGGATTGTGTCCAGCGATACGACCTATGTCAATATCAGCGATCCGACTGAAATCCGGGTTGCATCGTCTGAAGACTTGGCATCGAAAATTACCGACGGCGTTTTGGTAACGTTTTATGCATCGGTTGGCCGTTCGAGGAAATTTGAAGTCAAGCTGGATGCAGAAAGCAGCTATTCTACCGCAAAACCGGCTGATGCCGGCGACATTGCAACGCTGCCTATTACCAATTTGAACGAAACCTCCGCTTCCATTTCTGTTATGGCTGGCGGTAGTGCTACCATTGATAAGCCTAGCAACATTGGCGGTGGAACCAGCAGTTCGCAGAGCAGCGCCCGTGACATCACTTCCTTTGTATTCAACGGGTTTGATCCGGTAGCGGTTGGCGAAATTGACGGGACTGACATTGCCGTACACGTTCCGCCCGAAGCGGATTTGACCAATTTGAAACCGGAAATTGAAATCAGCGAAGGCGCAACCGTTTCACCGGCGTCTGGTGCAGCGCAAGACTTCACAGAACCGGTTGAATACACAGTAACTGCCGAAAACGGCCTTACCAAGGTATACACGGTTACCGTAACGCCAGATGGCGAAGGCGTTGTTGTGGAAGAAGCCCCGTTTGAATTTGTTGATTTGCCGGAAGACCACTGGGCAAGGCCGTATATTGAAGATTTGATGGAACGCGGTATCATCAGCGGCGACGCCGATTTGGGCACCGTGCGTCCGGATGAGGCGATTACCCGTCAGGAAGCCGCTAAGATTGCAGTTGTCGGCATTGGCTTGGCAGAGTCGGAAGGCGAGCTGGCCTTTGCGGATTCGGCAAGCGTTGCAGAATGGGCAAAAGGCTTCGTGGCCGCGGCGGCTGAAAACGACATTGTAAACGGTTTTGAAGACAATACCTTCCGTCCGACGGAAAATATCACGAGAGAGCAATTTGCCGCTGTGATGATGCGGGCATTTGAATTTGGTGAATCCTCTGCCGCATTGGCCTTTACCGATGCCGATCAGGCAGGCTGGTCCAAAGGCTACATTGCGAAAGCGGTAGAACTGGGCGTCATCAACGGCTATGAAGATGGCAGCTTCCAGCCGGCAAGCAATGTAACACGCGCGGAAGCATTCAAAATGCTGTCTGTTTGCCTGGATGTTGCAGGGAAATAAAAACACCGCATGATTTTTAAAAATCATGATGATGGAGAGCAGTGTTACAACTGTGTAATGATGAAATGTATAAAGAGAAAAGGTGCGGCGGAACCGCTGCACCTTTTTTTGCTCTTTCTATTATCATTT
The DNA here is from genome assembly GCA_937959315.1 of uncultured Clostridia bacterium. GTDB lineage: Bacteria > Bacillota > Clostridia > UMGS1810 > UMGS1810 > CALGRC01. Next base: position 15,520 of record CALGRC010000151.1, read on the forward strand.
CCGGTATTTTCTAATAATGGATATCATTTAAGATATTACATCTGTGTTTCAACGCATGGATTCTATTGACGAACGGCAGAATCCGTGGTAAAATAAAACCGTATCGGGTAAAGAGAGATGCCCGGCAATAAACTGAAAGCTTACATAGGAGGGTGAACGATGAGAGCGTTCAAAAAAGTGACATCGTTGGTACTTGCCCTGGCATTGGTTTTGACGTCTGTAATGACGCTTGTTGCGTTTGCAGAAACCTTCAACGATGTGCCGAGTGATTACCAATATGCCAGGGCCATCAATGAATTGGTGGCTGAGGGGATTTTGGAAGGGTACGAAAATGACGACGGTTCCTATTCTTTCAAACCGGAAAACACAGTAACAAGGGCAGAATTTGCAACAATTATTTCGCGTGCAAGCATTGAGACGGTTCCGGAGCTGACAACTGCGGCTGCAACGTTTGCAGACATGGGGACTGCTGAGATTTCCTGGGCTGTAAAATACGTATCTTATGCGGTCAGCAGGGGCGTTATCAACGGGTTCCCGGCAGATGAAACCGGTGCGGTAACCTTTAAGCCCAATGACCCGGTCACGTATGGGCAAGCGGTAAAAATGATTGTTTGTATGCTGGGATACCAGAATGCTGTTGCTGTTACAGATCCGTGGTATCAAGGGTATTTGAACATTGCCAATCAGTTGAACGTAACCAACGGTGCGGCGGCAAATGGGGATTCCCCTGCAACGCGCGGCATGGTTGCACAGTTGATTTCCAATATGCTGGATACCAGGCCTCAGGTGCAGACAGGTGTTGACCAAAACGGCAACCCGATTTATTCCACATCCAACAATACGTTCCGGGATGAAACGCTGCAGACACAAACATATACCGGCCAACTGCTGGGTGTGTTTAACAACACCCTTAGAGACGGCGGCTATGGGCTGAGCAAAACGGAATTTATCGTTGGCGACCAGATTTTCCAGATGGGTACGCTCTCGGCAGATTCCATTTCCAGATACCTGGGCTATGAAGTAGAAGTTACTTATTCGGAATCCGATTCAACTTCTGATTTGATTGCTAAAAAAGTCACCGCGACAAACCGCAATGAGACCTATACTGTGGATGACAGCAACCTTGATGTGGTTTATGCGGATTACTTAGAATACTGGGCCAGCGATGATGACAGGGATACCACCCGGTTGAATTATGATAAAGACAACATGTATATCATCCAGAATGGTTCGCCGATTGGCGTTTCTTTAACCGACAATCAAGTGATTGAATTGTTTGATTTCGATACGGGCAGCATCCAATTTATTGATTATGATTCAGATGGCAGCATGGATGTAGCCATTGTCACCAGCTATGAGACATATGTTGTGAGCCAGAAGCCAAGTGAGGATGACGGCGAGTATTCTTTCTTTGATAAGTTTGGTATGACAGACGGCGGAGAAGCCATTGTATTAGATGAAAACGATGATGCTACAGTTGTAAAGCGCGTCAATGATTCGTTTACAAGCTTTAGTGATTCCGCGCCGTCCTCTATCCGGGCGAATGATGTTGTGTCCATTGCACGTTCCATGGACGGCGACGGCATTGAAGTCATTGTCAGCGGGATCAAGAAAACAGGTAAGGTAACGGAAAAGGAAACCAACGGCGGCAAAATTACCATCGGCGGCAAAGAGTACGAATCCAGCAAATATTATCAGGACGTTTGCGAAAACCATCCTGACCAGATTGTATCCAATGGCGATAATGTAACGGTCTATTTGGATTTCATGGGCAAAATTGCCTATGTGGAAAAAACACAGAGCGCAGAAAACTTTGGCTATATTATGAAAGCCGGCCAGGACGACGGCTATGGCTCGCCGGTACAGGTGCAGCTCAAGCGGACCAATAATTCTTCCCCGGTTCTGACGCTGACCGACCGGGTAAAAATCAATGGGAAAAACTATGATGCAGATGAGGTGCTGAGCGAACTGGCAGCAGGCGCGGCGCTGGTCAACGGCAACGGGGACGACGCCATTTGGGGAGCTGCAGCCAATGCAGAGTATTCTTCGCTGGTGCAGTATGAAACCAATAGCAATGGTGAAATCAATGCTATTTACACAGTGGCTGGTGAAATTGGCAACCCGGATGATGAAGATGCAGTCGCCAATGGGATTGGCTATAAATATCTGGCTTCGTCCGGCGGGAAACTGACCTATACTTCCAGCGGCAAAGCCTTCAAACAGGGCACCAAAACGATATTTACCATCAATTCAGATACGGTTTTGTTTGTAGTTCCGAACAACCGTGAGGATGAGAATGGATATTCGGTCAAGACTGGCAGCAGTGCAACTGCATATTTCCGGGATGCGGACGACTACTATGTGGACGCTTATGAAGGGGAAAGCAGCCTGATGGCGAAATATGTGGTAGTATATGAAGCAGAAGGCGATTCCGCGCAGATTGATGCGACAACAGTGCCGGTTGTCATCACTGGATGGAGTTCAAAAACCAATTCGAACAACGGTGAAAAATGTTACGAAATCCGGTACTATGAGCTGGGGAGCAGCGAAATCCAGTCTGCCCAGACCAAAGATACCAGCGCTTTGGATGACGCAGGAATCCAGGTGGGCGATGTTGTACGGTTTATCGAAGAGAGCGACGGCATTGATGAGTTTGAAGTGCTGTTCAGCAACGGCGAGTTGTTTGAGCTGATGGACGAAAAGGCCGGCTCTGCTGAATATGACGGCCGGGTGTATGAAGTATGGCAGGGCTATTCCAATGATGAAAAGTATTTCCG
>CALGRC010000152.1 GCA_937959315.1 uncultured Clostridia bacterium
TGACCCGTATTCTGTATGATAAATGTGCCTGCGGGCGCACCACGCCGCGCATTGAAAAAATACAGGGCCGCAGCGACGACATGCTGATTATCAAAGGCGTCAATGTCTTCCCGTCGCAGGTGGAAAGTGTGCTGATTGGCATGCAGGGCATCTCGCCCTATTATCAGATTATTGTACGCAAAAAGGGCTTTACTGACGATATGGAAATCCATGTAGAACTAGCGGATACCAGCCTGCTGGAAAAATTCAGTGAACTGGAAAAATTGGAACGTACCGTCAAACACAATTTGAAAACGGTATTGGGTATTGAAACCAAGGTAAAACTGGTGGAGCCCAAAACCATCGAGCGCACGGCGGGGAAATCCAAAAAGGTGCTCGATTTGCGGGATGCATAAAACAGGAGGGAACAACATGAAAAAATTGATGATTGGGAATGAGGCGGTGGCACGCGGCGCCTATGAAGCAGGGGTGACTGTCGTATCATCCTATCCGGGAACGCCCAGTACGGAAATTACCGAGTTTCTTTCCAAGTATGACGATATTTATTCGGAATGGGCCAGCAACGAAAAGGTAGCCGCCGAAGTGGAAATTGGGGCAAGCATTGCCGGCGCGCGCAGTTTGACGGCCATGAAGCACGTGGGCTTAAACGTCGCGGCCGACCCGGTGTTTACCGCTGCTTATACCGGCGTTAACGGCGGTATGGTGCTTGTGGTCGCCGATGATCCGGGTATGCACAGCTCCCAAAATGAGCAGGATACCAGAAACCATGCAAAATCGGCAAAAATCCCGTGCCTGGAACCGTCCGACAGTGCAGAGTGCAAAGAGTTTATCAAAAAAGCATATGAAATCAGTGAAACATTCGATACTCCTGTCATTTTGCGGCTGTCTACCCGTGTGGCGCACTCGCAGAGCCTGGTGGAGCTGTGCGAGCCGGAAGGGTATCAGATAAAAGAGATGACCAAGGACCCGGCAAAATATGTGATGATGCCGGCCATGGCCATCAAACGGCATGTGGTCGTCGAAGAGCGCACCAAAAAGCTGGCTGATTATGGAAAAACAACCGATTTGAACCGGGTGGAAATGGGGGATACCAAAATCGGTATCATCACCAGCGGCATTTCCTACCAGTATGCCAAGGAAGCCGCGCCAGACGCCAGCTTTTTGAAGCTGGGGCTGGTACATCCGATGAACGCGGATTTAATCAAAGACTTTGCTTCCAAAGTGGAAAAGGTATTTGTAATAGAAGAGCTTGACCCGTTTATTGAAGAATTTTGCCGCGCAAATGGAGTGGATGTAATCGGCAAGGAAGCGTTTACCCTGCTTGGCGAATACACGCCGGCTATGATTCAAAAAGCCATCTACGGCATCGAAGCTGACAAGGGCGTTTCACTTGACGAGGAAATCCCCGTCCGCCCGCCGGTCATGTGCGCCGGATGTCCGCACCGCGGGACGTTTTATGTGCTCAAAAAGCTGAAGCTGACGGTTTGCGGCGATATTGGCTGTTATACATTGGGCGCCGCGGCGCCGCTGTCCAGCATCGACGCGTGCGTGTGCATGGGCGCCAGCATCGGGATGGCGCACGGGATGGAAAAGGCGCGCGGCAAGGACTTTGCCAAAAAGGTCGTGGCGGTCATTGGCGATTCGACGTTTATCCATTCGGGGATTACGGGCCTGATTGATATTGTATACAACAAAGGGGTATCTACCGTTATTGTACTGGACAATTCCATCACCGGCATGACGGGGCATCAGCAAAACCCGACGACTGGCTTTACCATTAAAAATGAACCGACAGTAAGCGTTAATTTGATTGAGCTTGCGCATGCGGTGGGCATTGAGCGGGTACGGGTAGTTGACCCGTTTGACTTGGCGGAATTTGAAAAAGTCGTCCGTGAGGAAACCGCGGCGGAGGAGCCGTCGTTTATTGTGGCACAGCGGCCGTGTGCGCTGCTGAAAAACGTCAACTACGGCGCGCCGTGTGAAATTGATACGGACAAGTGCACCAGATGCAAGATGTGTATGGGATTGGGCTGCCCGGCCATTGTCAACAAAGATGGCAGGGTAAGCATCGATCAGTCGCAGTGTAACGGCTGCGAACTGTGCACCCATGTGTGCAAATTTGGAGCAATCAGAAAGGTGGGTGCCGCGAAATGAAAAATGTGATGATTGTTGGCGTCGGTGGGCAGGGAACGCTCCTTGCCAGCCGGGTTTTGGGCAATGTCGCCATCAAAATGGGCTATGATGTGAAGGTTTCCGAAGTGCATGGGATGTCCCAGCGTGGCGGCAGTGTGGTAACGTATGTAAAATATGGTGAAAAAGTCCATTCTCCGCTGGTGTCAAAGGGGCAGGCGGATATCCTGCTGGCTTTTGAAGAACTGGAAGCCTACCGCTGGATGCCGTATTTGAGCAAAGGCGGCGCGCTCATTGTCAATACCCAGCAGATGGACCCCATGCCGGTCATCATTGGCGCGGCACAGTATCCGGAAAATATATTGGATAAAATAAAAACAAAGATTGGCCGTGTGCTTGCCCTTGACGCATTAAAACTTGCCTTGGAGGCCGGGACAGTCAAAGCGGTGAACGTGGTGCTATTAGGGCAGATGGCAAAAAATATGGAAGTAGGCAAGGAAGTTTGGCTGGAAGCGCTGAAAGAAACGGTACCGCCGAAGTTTTTAGATATGAATCTGAAGGCATTTGATTTGGGCTATCATTACCAAGCATAAGGGGGCAAAGACGGGCGATGAAATACTGGAACGAAACCTATGAGTGCATGCCGCGGGAACAGATGCGTGAGCTGCAAAGCGAACGGCTGCGGGATTTGGTGCGCCGCGTGTATGACAATGTGCAGCCGTACCGCAAAAAAATGGAGGAAGCCGGCATAGAGCCGGGGGACATCCAATCGATTGATGATTTGGCAAAACTTCCGTTTACTTACAAATATGATTTGCGGGACAATTACCCGTATGGGCTGATGGCGACGCCCATGAGCGAAATTGTGCGTATCCATGCGTCATCCGGCACCACAGGCAAGCAGACGGTGGTGGGTTATACCGCTGGGGATTTGGATATTTGGGCCGATTCTGTTGCGCGGGCGTTTACAGCCGTTGGCGTGGGAGAAGAGGATATTGTGCAGGTGGCATACGGCTACAGTATGTTCACTGGCGGACTTGGGGCGCACTGCGGCGCAGAGCGGGTAGGCGCCAGTGTCATTCCCATCAGCGTAGGCAATACAAAGCGGCAGATCCAGACCATGGTGGATTTCCAGACGACGGCGCTGGCCTGTACCCCGTCCTATGCCATGTATGTGGCGGAAACGCTCTATGACATGGGTTACACCAAAGCGGATACCCATATGAAGGCGGGGGTATTTGGCGCGGAACCGTGGACGGAGGAAATGCGTGCAAAAATAGAGGATATGCTGGGCATTAAGGCGTGTGACATCTATGGCCTGAGTGAAATTATGGGGCCGGGCGTGAGCTTTGAGTTTGACCATCAGTGTGGCCTGCATGTCAACGAAGAC
>CALGRC010000153.1 GCA_937959315.1 uncultured Clostridia bacterium
GCGCTTTACGCCATTTGACAAAAAGGTGTCGCTTACAATGTCATATACCGTTGCACCGGCAAATACGGGGATGGCCGAAAATAAGAGGGCGGCCGCCAAAATGCTGGACAGGACAGTACGTTTAAAACGGTGTTTCATGCAATCATCCTTTCTATCTGTTAAAAACAAGAGAATATCATTATTATACATAGGATGTGCAGAATTGTAAATGCTAAACGGCATATATTTAATCAAACTGTAATTGAAATACCGGCATTGTTGTGATAAGATAAAATATATCAATCGGATATTTGATTTCTGTATAAAACGGTTGACGAATCCGATTGCGGTAATGTAAAATAGAAGGGAACATGCAGTATGCGGGTCCTTGGGATTGATTATGGCGATGCACGGGTTGGCGTGGCTGTCAGTGATGAACTGGAGCTTATGGCGCATGGGATTGAGACCATCCCCAACCGTGTGTATAAAAAAATGATGGACCGTTTGGTGCAGCTGGCTGCCGCATATCAGACCAGGCGGTTTGTCATAGGCTTACCGCGCAATATGGATGGTAGCGAAGGATTCCGTGCAGCGGCCACCAAAGCGTTTGCTGCGGATTTACAAACATACTTGCCGGACGCCGAACTGGTATTGTGGGACGAACGTCTGTCAACGGTTGAAGCGGCCGGTATTTTAAACCGGACGAACACCAGAGGGAAAAGCAGAAAAGCGGTTATCGATACGGTGGCTGCGGAAATCATCCTGCAAAGCTATCTGGATGCAAACCGTGCCGGTATTTGATTGGGAAAGAGGGGATTGAGGATGGAAGAAAAAAGCGTATTAACCTTTCGGGATGAAAATGGCAATCCGATGGAATTTGAGCTTGCAGATTCATTCGAGTACAACAACCAAAGCTATGTAGCGCTCATACCTCCGGAAGAGGAGGATGAATACGAAAGTGAAGTGATTATCATGCGTATAGAAACCGAGGAATCTGGAGAAGATGTTCTTGTGTACATTGAAGATGACGATGAGTTGGATGCAGCGTTTGAAGTGTTTAAAACCAGAACGCAGGATGAGTATGACTTTTTAGATTAAAATACTTGAAATCGGTTTTTGCATATGCTATAATAAACGCAAGAGATACCCTACTGTGTGCGTGATAAAGGGAAATATATTTTACCAACACCTTTTATACGGAATCCCGGCCTCTGCCTGTGGCTGTATACCACGTTTTTAACGAGGGAACATTTAAGCAGGCAGGAGGGAATCCACCTGCGAGAGCAGGTTAAATATACCCGATACACGGCTCGGCGGGGTTTACTTGACAGTCAAAAGCCAAACAAATTTATTGTTTGGCTTTTTTGTATGTTTGGCAGAGGGGTGTTGTATTTGGATGTAAAACAAGCCTTTGGCCGGACGGAATTGCTGCTTGGAGCAGATGCCATGCAGCGTCTGGCGCGGGCGCATGTATGGGTATTTGGGGCGGGCGGCGTCGGCAGTTTTTGTATGGAGGCGCTGGTGCGAGCGGGCTGCGGCAAATTGACGGTGGTAGACGGTGATGCGGTGGACATTACCAATTGCAACCGCCAGATCATTGCCGACTGTACAACCCTTGGTATTCCGAAAGTAGAGGCAGCAAAGGAACGCGCGCTTCGTATCAATCCAGATATAGAATTTTGTGCTATACATAGTTTGTTTTTGCCGGAAAATGCGCATAAATTTGATTTTTCGGGCACAGATTTTATTGTGGACGCTATCGATATGGTAAGTGCAAAACTGGAACTGGCGGTAAAAGCGGCCGCGGAGAATATCCCGTTGATTTCCAGTATGGGTACGGGCAACAAACTGGATCCATCCATGTTGGAAATTGGAGATATTTTCCAAACATCAATGGATCCTTTGGCGCGGGTCATGCGCCGGGAACTTAAAAAGCGCGGGATTTCTTCACTGCCGGTTGTTTGGTCTAAGGAGCCTCCGAAAAAAGGACCGGCGGCGCCCGGAGAA
>CALGRC010000154.1 GCA_937959315.1 uncultured Clostridia bacterium
CCCCACTGCTGCCTCCCGTAGGAGTCTGGGCCGTGTCTCAGTCCCAATGTGGCCGATCAACCTCTCAGTTCGGCTACTGATCGTCGCCTTGGTGGGCCGTTACCTCACCAACTAGCTAATCAGACGCGAGGCCATCCTTGACCAATAAATCTTTGATCATCCTACCATGCGGTAAAATGATGTTATGCGGTATTAGCACACCTTTCGGTGTGTTATCCCCCTGTCAAGGGCAGGTTCCTCACGCGTTACTCACCCGTCCGCCGCTCTCCATCCGCTGCGTCCTCCCGAAGGATTCTGCTGCGGATTTCCCGCTCGACTTGCATGTGTTAGGCACGCCGCCAGCGTTCGTCCTGAGCCAGGATCAAACTCTCAATAAATTGGTTATCTAAAACGGCTTCCGCCGCCTTACATACCTATCCCTTGATTCGTTCGCTTAGCTCTCTTCCTGCTAGCTTGATTTACTTTAAGCTTATATGCCTAAAGCTCTTTCCCTCAAATTTCCTCATCCGAGGTCCCTTCTCTATCCTGTTTATTTTTCAAAGTCCCTGCCAGCCCAGCCTTGACATTCTTTAGATTGTCTCACCGGACAGCTTGTATATAATATCATACAACCAAACGGTTGTCAATAGGTTTTTTGATTTTTTTTAATTTTTGAGAAATATTTTTTCAAACCGCCGCTTGAGTGCCACAAACCACGTCTCATTTTCCTTGATAGGTGTTACCAATATGGTGTAAAAACCCATGCGGTTACCGCCCCAGATATCGGTAAACAACTGGTCGCCAGCCAGCGCTGTTTCTTCCGGCACCGCCTGCAGTTCCCGCATTACCCGTTTGAGGCCCCGTTTAAACGGCTTATATGCGCGCGGTAGATAAAACATATGCAAATCCCGGCTGAAAGTTTCGACCCGTGCTTTAGAATTATTGGATACAAGCGCAATTTTTATACCATTTTTTGAAAAATTTTTCAAAAAATTTGATATTTCCGGGGTTGGGTGCGGCATATCATGCGAAACCAATGTATTGTCAATATCAAAAATCATGGTGTTTCGTCCGTGCGCCTGTAGAAATCCCGGTGATAATTCCTGGATAGAATCCAAAAAGCAATCCGGCTTCAAATTGGAAAACAGATAAACCACCTCCGTTTTTATACTAAAGAAGAAAAAAGAGTGGGAACCCCCACTCTTTTTTTACTGCAAATATAACTTTACCAATTCATTAACTTCCTTGCCGTCGGCACGCCCTTTAACTTTTGGCAAAATCAACCCCATCAATTTACCCATATCCTTCATGGAAGTTGCGCCGCTTGATTCCACTGTTTCTCTTACAATGGCTTCAAGCTCTTCACGTGTTAACTGCGCTGGCAAGTAAGCCATCAGCACATTCATTTCCTCTTTGAGCTCTGCAATCAGATCAGCGCGCCCGCTTTTTTCATAGTCAGGCAATACGTCCCTGCGTTTTTTGAGCTCCTTTGCAATGACATCTGTCACGCCCGCGTCGTCCAATTCCACCTTATTATCCTTTTCTACTTGTAAAATAGCCGCCCGGACGCTTTGTACTGTATTTTTGCGGACAGTTTCACGGGCCTTCATAGCCGCTTTTAAATCTTCCGCAAGCCGTTCTTTCAAATGCAACGCTTGCACCTTCCTCTACCAGGTACCCTTTACCGGTACGACCGTTTCCTCGCAGCCTCGGATTTCTTTTTCCGTCTCACGCTGGGTTTCTCATAGTGCTCTCTTTTCCGCACTTCCGACAAAACACCCGCTTTAGCGCAAGACCGTTTAAACCGGCGCAGCGCACTATCTAAAGACTCATTGTCCTTGACTCTGATTTCCGACACAAAAATCCCTCCCTCCGCTTCTGCATTGTGCCTTGCGGCACCGCAATCTGTCATGAACGGGATTAGACAAAACTTGCATAATATAATTATACTCTGCTTTTTGCAACTTGTCAAGAGGAATTTTTCTCAGCCTGGAGGCCATTGCAATGACCGGCCGCCAAGAAAATGAAAATGCAGATGGCCCACCGTCTGACCGCCGTCGATGCCGCAGTTGTTGACAATGCGGAACCCTTTTCCGTCTACGCCAAACTGCTTTGCAAGTTTTGCCGCAACCAAAAAGATGTGCGACACCACCGCTGCATTCTGCTCAGTGAGTTCCAGAGCCGAAGCAATATGCATCTTAGGGACAATCAGCACATGTACCGGCGCCTGCGGTTCAATATCCCGGAACGCCGCGCAAACCTCATCTTCGTATACCATATCAGTGGGAATTTCCCCGTTCGCAATTTTGCAAAACAAGCAATCCTCCATATTTATGCCTCCCCTACTTGTTTTTGAAGCACCTCAGACGCAGCCAGCAACGCTTCATCCACGCCCTTTGGATTCTTGCCGCCTGCCTGTGCGCTGTCTGGCCGCCCGCCGCCGCTGCCGCCCACCAGCTTGGCAATTTCCCGTACCAAATTGCCGCAATGGACGCCCTTATCCACCGCCGCCTTGTTTGCAGAAGTCAGCAGCGTGACCTTTTCTTCATTATATGCCGCCAATACCGTGACTACACAATCAAATTCATCCCGGATACCGTCTGCCATTTTACGCAGCGTCGCCGGGTCGGCATCTACAAATGCCCCGCGCAAAATAGTCACCCCGCCAATTTCTTCAGCCTTCCTTTTGATATCATCCAGTCCGCCGGCCGCGGCTTTTTCCTTGTATCCGGCAATTTCCTTCTCCAGCGATTTCACCTGTGCCTGCAACGCTGCAATGCGGGCAGCCATCTCATGCGGGGCGGCTTTTAGTGCGCCTGCCGACTGCGCGATGACCGCTTCCGCTTCCGCCAGGCACTTTAAAATATTGCGCGATGTAATCGCCTCAATCCGGCGCACCCCCGCAGCAATGCCCGCCTCTGACACAATTTTAAACAATCCCACCTGCGCAGTGTTTTTCACATGGGTACCGCCGCACAATTCCGTGCTAAAATCCCCCATGCGCACCACGCGGACAATATCGCCGTACTTTTCACCAAACAGCGCCATGGCGCCCAGTTTTTTCGCATCGGCTATGGGCATTTCCTCACAAATAACCGGCAGCGCGTCGGCTATGGCATGGTTTACTATATCTTCCACCTGCGTGATCTGTTCCGGCGTGACCGCCGCATAGTGAGAAAAATCAAACCGCAGCCGCTCGCTACTGACATATGACCCCGCCTGTTCCACATGGCTGCCCAATACCGTGCGCAGCGCTTTCTGCAAAAGATGGGTAGCGCTGTGGTTGCGCTCGGTTGCGCGGCGCGCTTCCTTATCCACCGTACACACCACGGTATCGCCCACCGCAACCCGGCCAGACAGCACGTTGCACATATGCAGCAATTTACCGTTTCCCATCTTGCGGCAATCCAGAACCTCCACTTCCAAGCCATTGGCAGTGATCCGCCCGGTATCCCCCACCTGGCCGCCGCTTTCCCCATAAAAGGGGGTCTTATCCAAAATCAGCATCAGGTTGCCATCCTCAGCGCAACTGCTTTCCTGCAGTTCTAAATCACGCACTATGCCAACCACCCGTGCCTCGGTCTGTAGCGTATCATAGCCTACAAATACCGTTTCAAACAAACTATACAGTTTGCGCAGCTCATCGTCCTTCCAGCCAGCGTCTGCATTTGTCCGGCTTTCGCGCACGCCTGCGCTGTTCCTCCATGCAGGCGTCAAATCCTTCCTGGTCTGCCGTCATCCCCTGCTCTTCTAAAATTTCCAACGTCAAATCAATGGGAAACCCATAGGTGTCGTATAAGCGGAAGGCGTCCTGGCCCGAAAGCTGGGTCTTGCCTTCCTCTTTGAGCGTTCCAATATAACCGTTCAAAATACTAAGCCCGCCGTCAATGGTAACGGCAAACCGCTGTTCTTCCAGTTCCACAATCTTCTTGATATAATCCGCTTTATCACCCAGTTCCGGATAAGCAGTATGATTTTCTGCAATGACCGTATCAACAATTTTGTACAAAAACGGGTCGCTCACTCCCAGCAGCTTCCCGTGGCGCGCGGCTCGGCGCAGCAACCGGCGCAGCACATAGCCGCGGCCTTCATTGCTCACCTGTACCCCATCGGCGATCATAAACGTAGTCGAACGGATATGATCGGTAATCACGCGCAGCGACACATCCGTTTGTTTGCTCTGTCCATAGGTAACATGGGCAATTTCACACACCTTGTCCATAATGCGGCGCACGGTGTCCACTTCAAATAGGTTGTCCACCCCCTGCATGATACAGGCAATGCGCTCCAGGCCCATGCCGGTATCAATGTTGGGATGTTCCAGCGGATGGTAATTACCCTCTTCATCCTTGTCAAACTGGGTAAATACCAGATTCCAGAATTCCACAAAACGGTCGCATTCGCAGCCAACGTGGCAGTCAGGCTTGCCGCAGCCAGCCTCTGCCCCGCGGTCAAAATACAGCTCAGAGCACGGACCGCACGGGCCGGTACCAATTTCCCAAAAATTATCTTCCTTGCCCATACGGACAATGTGATCTGGAGCCACCCCCACTTCCTTTGTCCAAATATCAAACGCCTCGTCGTCTTCCTCATAAATGCTGACCCATAGCTTATCTGCCGGCAGCCCCAGCACCTGTGTTGCAAATTCCCACGCCCAGGCAGTTGCCTCGTGCTTAAAATAATCGCCAAACGAAAAATTGCCCAGCATTTCAAAATAAGTGCCATGCCGCGCGGTTTTGCCAACCCGTTCAATATCGGGCGTCCGGATACATTTCTGGCATGTGGTCACCCGTTTGCACGGCGGGGTTTCCTTGCCGGTAAAAAAGGCTTTGAGCGGCGCCATACCAGCATTGATGAGCAACAAGCTGTTGTCGTTTTGCGGAATAAGCGAAAAGCTTGGCAACCGCAGATGCCCTTTGCTTTCATAAAATGACAGGAATTTTTCCCGGATTTCATTGAGTCCTAATTTTTCCATCAGATACCGTTCCCCTTTACGTCATGTATCATTCCCTTCTATTATATCAAATGCCGCGGCAATGTCAACGGGGAATTTCCACATTCTGCTCAGCCGGAGAGAGGATCATGCCGACCAGTTCCGGCGGATTGAACACACGCGGGACCAATATTGTGTTCTGCGCCAGCCCGCGGCCCACAAGCAGTGCCTGCCGCCCAAACGGGTACAGCCCGCCGGCATAGGGCGGAAACAGGCCCTGCCCGGGGGCAAACACGCCGTTGAGCAGCCCGGGAATACGCCACTGGCCGCCATGCGCATGACCGGACAGCATCAAATCAAACCCATAAGGCAAGCAGCGGGCAATGTGTTCCGGCCGGTGGGACAGCAAAACTGAAAAAACACGCCGGTCCAACTGGCCGGATAGGCTGTTCATCTGCTGCCAAAACCGTTCCGGGTCCTCTTCCGGGTCATCCGCCCCGCCCAGTTGGATGACCTGTCCGCCTGCTTCCAAATACGCCAGTTTGCCGTCCAATACCCGTACGCCCAAACGCCCCAGTTCCTGTTTCAGCACCTCCAGCCCGCCCCGGCGGATTTCATGGTTTCCTAGTACAAAATAAGCCGGATAAGCCTGCCCAACCGCAGAAAGCAGTTCCCATGCCGGTGCAGCAGGCAGGGTATCATCCAAAATATCACCGCCAAACAGCACGGCGTCTGGTTCCAGCGCGGCAATGGCGTCCAGCAGGCCCGCCTGATGCGCCCCATAGCTGCCGCTGTGCAAATCGCTGACAAATGCCAATCGGATGCTGCCGGATAATTTCCCGCTTTTTATGGTGTACTGCTTGACATGCAATCTCCGGCTTACTGCCGCACCGGCGGCAAAGCCTGCAAAAGCGGCCGCCGCAGAAAGGCCCAAAAGCTTCCTGTGCCCCATCAAAACCACCCTTTCTGTTTGCCGCACTGTATAAAAAGACAATTATTCCTGCCCCAGCGGCAAAGTCACGACCACCTTTGCACATTCCCCGGGGCAGCTTTCAATACGCAACCCATATTCCTGCCCAAAATAAAGCTTAATCCGCTGGTTGATATTATAAAGCCCAATACCAGAACTATTTTGGCTGCTCCTGCTGGCCTTTTCCGGGACTTTGTCAAGATCCGGCACCACTGCAAACCCTTCCCCGTTGTCAATAATCTCAACCACTGCCGCCGCCCCATCCTGAAACGCATTGATTTGAATGAGCCCCTCATACTCCACGCAGGACAACCCGTGGAAAATGCTGTTTTCTACAATCGGCTGCAGCGTCAGTTTTGGAATTTGCGTATACAGCACGGCATTTTCTATTTGATATTTTACCGTAAATTTATCAGTATAGCAATACTCCATCAGCGAAATATAATCCTGAATATGCTGAATTTCCTCTTTGATAGGAACCAGGGAATCTTTCCTGCTCAATCCGTATCGCAGCAGGCGGCCCATCAAAAACAGCATTTTGCTTGCCTTGTCATAGCGGTTGATTTCACATACCATGCGGATGGACTCAAGGGTATTATAAATAAAGTGTGGATTGATTTGGTTTTGCAAAAACTTGATTTCAGCTTCCCTTTTCTCGGTTTCTTCCGTCCTCACCTGTTTTAAAAGCTGCCCAATCCGATCAATCATTTTATTGAACGCCGCAGCCAAAAAACCAACTTCATCTTCAGATGAAATATCAATTTTTACATTCAGGTTTTCATTATTGATGCTTTCCACAACTTTTTTAAAATGAACAAGCGGCTTTACAATACTACGGGAAATAAAAAAGGATATGATACTTGTCGTCAGGCAGGCAATGGCCAAAACAATAAAGTTAAACCGCTGGATAAAACTCATTTGCGATACCAGCGCCTTCATTGGAATGCTATGGATAAATTTCCATCCCGTCAAAGAAGAGGTAAAATATACAATCAGCGTATTTTCCCCATCTACCGTTTGAATATAATGTCCTGTCTGTGCAGGAAAATCACCTGTAATAAGGGTTTGGTTTTCATAATACTGGCTCATTTTCCGCTTGTCGGAATGCGATATGATATTCCCGCCGCTGTCTATGATAAAAGCGTCGCTGTCCGATGTCATATTGACCTGCTGTAAAATATCAAATAGGGAATTTTCGTTGATTTCCACCAGTACAACCCCAAGAGGTTCGCCGGTATGGAAATCAATAATGCTTCTGGAAAGGCTTAAAAAATATTCTTCCTGCCCATAATTGGTATAACTTGCCTTCCGTATACCGTTCCAGCTAATGGCCCCCTGCAGCCGCTCTGCGTTGGCATACCACTGGCTTTCCTGGTAATTGCGGATATCAATATCAAACGCATTGCCCAATCTGTATACATCGCCGTTTTTCCCAATCATCAAAACAGATATGCCGTCTTTATTGTAATAAACAAAAGCATCATAAATGGCTTCAATGGCCATAAAATCGTCATACTGCTCTGCCGGGGTCTTTTGCGCCGCATCCTTTTTTAAAACCTGCTGAATGGAAGCGTCGCTGGAAAACATATCCGTTAAATATTGAATAGACGTCAGTTTTTCCTCAATGCGGATATTGGCTTGGTACAAATTATTTGCCGTATATTCGCTGATACGCTTTTCCAGCAGCGAAGAAAAACCCAAACTATAGATCAGATTGATAACAATGAAAAATAAAACCAGCAGCAAAATAAAAGAATAAGTATACTTATCCTTGATACTCAGTTTTTTGAGCCTATTGATTACCGCTTGAACCATATGGAAACT
>CALGRC010000155.1 GCA_937959315.1 uncultured Clostridia bacterium
GTTGAAATTTTTTTAAACTAAATATCCCATTTTAGGGATTGAAACTGACTTTTTCAGCCGCAGGAGGTGAGGAGATGGAACGGGAATCCGAAATTTTTCACAGCCCTCTTTTGGGTGAACGAATTCCACCAGAAGAACGGGAACGGCGATACAAAGCAGCTTATGAATTTTGCAAAAGACAGGAAAAGGCAATTTATTGCAAATACATTTTGTTTGATGCTTTACCAAAAGTGTGTGCAACTTTTATTACACTCGCAACAGCAATTCTTGTTGGCGCTGCCTGCTTTAAATTGTTGGGATACCTTTTTTAAAAAATTGCGTATTCGTCTGCGGCGTAAAAGACGTTTTGTTAATTTATGCTTGCTTGGGTCAAACTCGAGCATTTCTATCTGCATAATAAAACGTATGATTTTAAGGGCTTTATTTAATTCAGACTCAAGCTCCGGTATCGAATCACTTTCGTTTTGGTAGGCCTCTGCAAGGTCTGTTTGTACACGACAAAAATTATCAAACATTTCTACTTGTGCTGGGTGCGACAGAATCATTGCTTTGTTACTTGCAGAAATTAAAGTGCTAAATGTATTTTTGTTTGGTTCTGCATCAAAACAAGCAATTGCATTTATAAAATCTTTATATGCGGAAAACTTCATATCAATATACTTTTTGGCTGTTTCATTCTTTTCTTTGCTATGCGTCTGATATGAAACGGATACAATTGATATGATTGATACGGCCGCAGTTAATATTGATGGTATATTTTCAGCAACAATCTCTTTAAATTCCACATAAACACAACCCTTCAACTGTTTGGTGTGGAATATTATAGCAAAAAATATTACATAAGTCAATCTGATTTGGAAAATGAAACATTAAAACTGCAGGAGGTGAAATGAAATGTCCAGAAAAGAGCTTTTGAAAAGCTATTATGACAACGAAATGAATGTTGTGTTCAGCCTTAGCAACGACTATTTGATGAATACGCCGCGAAAAGGCTGCGAGGAAGAATGGAAAAAGGCTAAGGAAAAAGCAGATATGCTTGAAGAAATGATGTTGGAATCAGAATAAAGGTTCAAGGAACTTGAACTTGTTGTGTTTAAAGCAAGGTAACGCACATCACAAATTAATAACGATAAAAGTGTTGTCCTGGACGGACGCGGCATTGTATTACACCGTGCGTTATCTTGTTTTATATATAAATTTAGGAAAGGAGGGGGCTTATATGGCAAGGGAACGTCCAAATTATCGTGATACACTGGAAGTACAGCTTGATATTGTTCGTCAATCTTTCCCCGGTCAAAATTTTTTAAGCAAAGATGACGTTAGGAAGTTTATGCACTGGGGATGGGAAAAGGTTAATAAGCATTTTAAATTTATTAACGGTCAAATATCCATTGTCGCGTTTGCGGATTATCTTATCCGCGGCGCCGGGCTATATCAATAAGTAAGGAGTGAAAAGAATGAACAGAAAGAAAGCGGAACGAGCGGTTAAGAACGTCATAGTAATTGCCTTATTTGCATTTTTGTTTGCGGTGTTTTCCAGCTTGATTTCGGGTTGCAGAAGAGACGGAAAAGTGCAGATTTACGAGGTAGAAACCAGCGGCGTCATGTATCAGACGTCGGCAGACAACAAGCGGTTAAAAGAGCCGGTGGAAATGGAAACCGTGTATTTTGTGGTTGGGGGTGAATGTGAATGAACAGACGAAAAATGCAGTTAGACATATGCAGGGCGATGTTAACGCCAAATAAAAAATTGTATGGCGTCAGAACAGACAATGATGAATATGCAGTAACAGACGGATATGTGGCCTATGTTTTTAGCTGTGACGAGTGCGTGTTTGACAAAAAGAAACTAGCATATTATGACCAGCTTGCAGACGCTTTGAGAGACAATAAAGGCGACATTGAACTAACGCGGACAGGCAATCTGTTTGGTAAGCGCGAAATTGTTGTTGAGTTTGATGCAGGTGGAAAATTTAAGATTTATGCAAAAGCCGAATTTGTCATTAAATTTGAGGACTACCATCTGTTTGCGTACTCTCAGGGCAACAGGGTGCTTGCCAAAGACGATTTTGGAAAAACAGTTGGTTGTTTTATGCCGTTAAGATGGGGTGATACAGGCAATGGTAATGGATGAACAAGAAATATGCTGTTTTATCCGGGAGGCGCGGGACCCGCTGACGAGGATAACGATATGTGCGCAGATGAACCTTTGCAAGCCGCAGGAAATCAGAAAAATCTGCGAGAAAAACGGCTTGAAGCTCCCGAAAAGCACAGGACGGGGTCGGCACAAAAAATGGTCTGAGGACAAAATCGAAGCGATTAAGCAGGAGCTTGCAAAGGGCAAGAAAAAGAAAGATGTAGCACGTCAGTTTGGCATGACGGTCTATGGACTGAGTTATGTAATTAAGCGGTACATACCAGAGCGGCGCAAAAAGAAAGCCCCTGATGTTGGCGCACCAGAGGCAAGCGGTTTGAGCCGCTAAGAAAAACCATTAATTAAAGTATATCATACTTTATTGAAGAAATCAAGGTGATTTTTATGTGTATCGGAACATGCAGGAAATGTAAGGGCGATATTGATGTTGACGACCGTACTGTTGTATTTTATGACGGAGACAGACTGTTTCACGAAGAATGCTGCCCGGTTGAAAGCGAATGGATTGAAGATTTCGGCGGCGTGGTGAAAACAGCTGATGAAAGCATGCATCCGTTTTATAGGGAGGAATAAAAATGAATAGTAGCACTGAGAAAAAAATCTTAAAACTTATACATAGCAAAAGAGATGGAACGTCTGGATTTGGAGCGAATGATGTTAATGAAATTTTCAATGCAATTTCTGAACAGCAAAAAGATTATATTAAAACAATTTTTAATATAATCTTTGGTTATCCAAATAGTGAAATTGACATTTTTGTATGGTGTTGTGCTTTATGCTGTATGTTGAAAGAATTAGAATCAAGATTTTTCATTACAAAGGGTTTAACCGAATTTTTCTCGGCTTCAAGTTATGCAGGTGGTTTGGTGGACGATGTTCTGGGTATTGATTTTGCTAGAAATATACGTGAAAAATATACAGAAAAGAGTGATTGCAATGATATATGAAACATGTGATAATTGCGGTGCGAATTTGGATCCGGGTGAAAACTGTGTGTGCCGCACGGATGGTAAAGACACGAAAAACAAATCCGATAAGCTGATTGTACTCAGGCAGCTTCCGGTAATTGAGGAACATTTACATAAAATCAACGACGAAATTACAAACAAGGTTGAAACGGCTTTAAGCCTTGTTTGTGCGGAGGATACGGTTAAGACAGTAAAATCGGCGCGCGCTGAACTCAATAAAGAGTTTTCCTATTGGGAAAGCCAGCGAAGGGACATCAAATCTGCCATTAACGCCCCTTATGAGCAATTTAGCGATGTATATAAAGAATGTGTGTCTGATGTTTTTAAAAACGCGGACAAGCAGCTGAAAAGCAAGATAGACAGCGTTGAAAATGAGTTGAAATCTGCAAAGGCCGCAGAGGTTCAGGCATATTTTGAAGAATATGCCCGAAGCAAAAATATTGATTTTGTTGTGTTTGAACAAGCGGTACCGTCTGTCGCTTTGTCGGCAAGTGTAAAAAGCCTGAAAGAAAAAGCAAAATCATTTCTTGACAGAATTGCCGGTGATTTATCCGTCATAGAAACCCAGGAGGACAAAGACGAAATTCTGTATGAATATAAGCAGACGTTAAACCTTTCGGATTCTGTGTCGTCTGTTGTAAACCGGCACAAGGCGATTACAGAAGCAGCGGATACAAAGCAGGAAGAAAAACAGACTGCAATTCAACAAAAAGAAGCAGACGTGCCGCTGACTGCACCAAACGCCGCCCAGCCGCAGGACGACCGGATTTATTCGCTTTCCTTTACGGTTTGGGGCACAAAGGCGAAGCTGAAAGAGTTAAAAGAGTTTTTAGAAAACGGAGGGTACAGATATGAGCAATAACGCGGTAAGCAATAAAATGTCTTTTTCAGTTGTGGTAAATAGTACATCTTTTCAGAAATCAATTAACAATGCTCTTAGGGACCCGGAGCGCACAAGGCGGTTCACCGCCTCTATTGTGTCAGCCGTTTCCACAAACCCTGATTTGCAGGACTGTGACGCAAGCACGATTGTAACGGCAGCGCTGCTCGGAGAAAGCTTGAATTTGTCGCCGTCGCCGCAGCTGGGGCAATATTATCTTGTGCCGTATAACGATAAAAAAAGAGGAAAAGTCGCACAGTTCCAGCTTGGGTATAAAGGATACATTCAGCTTGCGATTCGGAGCGGATATTACAAGAAGCTGAACGTGCTTGCGGTGAAAGAAGGCGAGCTTGTCCGGTTTGACCCGCTGGAGGAAGTAATAGAGGTCAATTTGATTGAAGATGAAAAGGTACGGGAAGAAACGCCGACAATCGGATATTATGCAATGTTTGAATATCAGAACGGATTTCGCAAAGCGCTCTATTGGTCTAAATCGAAGATGGAACGGCATGCAGAGCAATATTCCCATGGATATAAAGCGAAGAAAGGCTATACCTTTTGGGAAAAGGACTTTGACAGCATGGCTTACAAAACCATGCTGCGGCAGCTGATTTCCAAATGGGGAATCATGTCGATTGAAATGCAGGACGTGTTTGCAAAGGATATGGCGGTGTTAAATGACGACGGGACGGCGGATTATGTAGATACGCAGGAGGAAATTATCACCCAGGAGGAACCGGACGAAATTGGAGTCCCTCAGGTTGGAGCAATGACGGAGGCGGAAGCAGCCGAATCTTTGGATACAGCTTCGCCGCTGTCGATGGACGATATTTAATCAATTGTGGTGAGGCTGTCATGGAATATGAAATTATTGCAACGGGGTCCAGCGGGAATTGTGTCATGATTAACGGCTGTATTGCGGTCGATATGGGCGTTCCGTTTAAGGCTTTAAAAGGCATATACAAAAGGTTAAAGCTGGTACTGCTTACGCACATTCATTCAGACCACTTTAAAAAGGCAACGGTGAAAAGGCTGGCAAAGGAGCGTCCTTGTCTGCGGTTTGCATGCTGCGAATGGCTTCTTGACGCAGCTTTGGCCTGCGGTGTGGATAAGCATAATATTGATGTGCTGGAAATTGGGAAAAAGTATGATTACAAAGCGTTTCAAGTTTCTCCCGTTTTGCTTTACCATAATGTTCCGAATTGCGGATACAGGATATATTTCGGAACGGAGAAATTATTTTATGCAACAGATACCGCGCATTTGGACGGCATTAAAGCAAAGGATTACGACTTATATATGGTCGAGGCGAATTACGGTGAAAATGATATTCGGGAGCGTATCGAAAACAAGCGGGAGCAGGATATGTATGCATATGAAGCGAATGTTCCGGGCAGGCATTTGAGTTTTGAGCAGGCCAACGATTTTTTGATAGAAAACATGGGAAAGCGCAGCGACTTTGTCTATCTGCATCAGCATAAGGACGGTGAATCAAATGGATTGTGAGGCCGTTGGTGAGATTTACAAAGTAAAGGACGGCAGGGCGATCATAATCGCCCCGGTCAGTCCGTATTTGCTGGAAAAGCAGGACATAAAACAATGTCTGGTACGGTTTGACGACGGCAGAACCATCACCGCCGAACAGAGGAAAAAGGCGTATGCCATACTGGCGGAGATCGCAAAACACACGGGCAACCTGCCGGAACCGGAAAAAGAGCTGCAGAAGTATTTTTACATAGCGAGGTACGGCGGGCCGTATTTTAGCTTGTCTGACTGCTCCGTTTCCGCTGCGAGAGACTTTATATCCTATTTAATTGATTTTTGCTTTGAGCACAATATCGGCACACGGGACACGCTTTTAAACTGCACGGACGACATCAGCAGATACCTGTATTCCTGTTTGGCGAACCGGAAATGCGCCGTATGCAACGCAAAGGCCGAAATCCATCACTGCGAAGGCTCCAGGGTTGGTATGGGATTTAACCGCAACAAGATTGATAACGTTGGAAGGAAAGCCATTGCACTGTGCCGGAAGCACCATAACCAGGCGCACAATGACGAATATGGATTTTTTGAAAAGTATCATATTTACGGTATCGCGCTGGATGATTACTTGGTGAAAAAATTAAACCTTTAAAAAGAGGGTGAGAATGTGGCAAGACCCCTAAAAGACGGGGTTGACTACTTTCCCTTAGATACAGTATTAGACACAAAATTTGAACTCATAGAAGCAGAATACGGGTTAACGGGATTTGCTGTAGTTGTTAAGCTCCTGCAAAAGATATACCGGGAGCATGGTTACTACTGTGAATGGACAGATGAGGTTGCATTGCTGTTCTCAAAGCAATTAAACGAGGGTTGCAATGTCGTTTCAGAAATAGTGAGCGCTTCTGTGCGAAGAGGTATTTTTGATAAAGATTTGTTTGACAAATATCACATTCTGACATCAAATGGTATTCAGAAGCGATATTTTGAGGCAGTTAGCCGCCGTACACAAATCAATATCATAGACGAGTACCTCTTAGTTTCTGATACCCAAATCGGGGAAAATGTCAACAAAACACAAGTTATTGCATACAAAAACCCCGAAAATGTATGCAATAATCCACAAAGTAAAGGAAAGAAAAGTAAATTAAATAAAAGAAAAGAAGAGGAAAATGCGGCTTCCGCTGTCGTTGCCGCTTATGAATCAAATATTGGCAGTATCAGCAGGCTTGTATATGATAAATTGACAGCGTGGCTTGATTCTGTTGATGAATCTTTGGTGCTGTATGCCATTGAACAGGCTGCGGTAAACGGGAAATGCACTTACAGCTACATAGAGGCCATATTAAACAACCATTTCAAATGTGGCCGGAAAACAAGGACGGAAGCCGAGGCGGCAAGCCGAAAGCGAAGCGAAAAAACCGCGGACAAGCCCAAGAGCCGATACGACTACGACGAGATAGAGCGCAGGACGTTTTTGAATTTGCACAAGGATAAATTCACGGAACCGGAGGGGGCGGAAGATTGAGAAGCTATGAGGAAGCGGAACAGGCGGCCATATTTGAATGGGCGGAGTACGAAAAACGGAAGTACCCGGAGCTTGAACTTTTGTATCATGTTCCCAACGGCGGCAAGCGCGATGCAAAAACCGCGGCTATTTTAAAGCGGTGCGGCGTAAAGGCCGGTGTGCCGGATTTGGTATTGCCGGTAGCCCGGTGTGGGTATCACGGGCTTTACATAGAGCTTAAGGTCGGGAAAAACAGGACAAGCAAAAATCAGGACAGGTGGCTTGAAAACTTAAACGCCCAGGGCTACAAGGCGGTGGTATGCTATGGTTTTAACGAGACAACAAACATGATTTTACGGTATTTGGAGGGAGAGATTGAGCATGAATAAGGTAATTTTGGTCGGAAGACTTACAAAAGACCCGGAGCTTCGCGCAACAACATCCGGAATTCCTGTTTGCAGTTTCACGGTTGCTTGCGACAGAAGGTTTGTAAAACAGGGAGAGGAGCGCAAAGCCGATTTTATTAACTGCATCGCTTGGCGCCAGGCCGGAGAATCCATTTCAAAATATTTTGCAAAGGGACACAGAATTGCACTGGAAGGCTCTATCCAGACAAGAAGCTGGACGGACAATGATGGGAAAACCCGTTACGCAACGGAAATTGTTGTGGAACAATGGGAGTTTGCGCAGAGTAAAAGCGAGGGCGGCGCAGGCGGGCAAGCAGTCCCGGGGGCCGCACACTTCCCCGATAGCAAACCAACAGCGCCGCTTTCCGGTGATTTGGATGGATTCCTGCCGATTGAGGATGACTCGTTGCCATTTTAGCGTTGGATATGGCGTGTACCGTAAAATTAACAACTGCCCTTTTGTAGTGGGCGGAGACTAAAAGAAAGGGAGCAGGAAAATGTCAGAATACATAGAGCGGGAAGTAATAAATAGCGTCTTGAAAGAAGTTGTAAATGAGTTTTCGGACAGACCGGAACATTATGCGAATGATGTTATAGATATGATTAGCGGGTATATTAACAATCCTGATTTAACACCTTGTGTCTATGACAAACGCGGGTGGATAAGTGTTAAGGACAGGCTGCCGGAGTGTGAAAAAGAAGTGCTAATTGTTACAGACAATGGTATTATCACAACGGCGATGTATGAAGATGGGAAAATGTCAACAGACGATAGCGCGTGGAACTGGTACGATTTAGATTTTTATTATGATGAGGGCAGAGACGAATATTTAATCCCGGAAGGCTGGTGGGAATACCGTTATTACAACCCTGATGATGTATATAACGGCTGTATTGATAATAAGGTTACCCATTGGATGCTGCTGCCGGAACCGCCTAAGGAGGCTGAAGAAAAGTGAAATCAGTATTAATAAGCATAAAGCCTAAATATTGCGAGCTTATCGCAAACGGGAGCAAAACAATTGAGGTACGCAAGACACGTCCAAAGATTGAAACACCGTTTAAGTGCTATATTTATTGCGCGAGACAAAGAGTGCCAGGGGAGATCCTCTTAACCCATGACAAACATATAGAAGGGCGGAATAAAGGGTTTCGCGAGCAAGAGGACGTGCCGCTTGCCGGCAAAGTCATAGGGGAGTTTGTGTGTGATGGCATAGGTACTATTGAGTGCTCAATCGAAGAATATAAATATTGGAGCAAAGAATCCTGTTTAAACATGGACGAATTTATAAATTATTGCAACGGACGAATCCTTTACGTATGGCGCATTTCTGGGCTTGTTATTTATGACAAACCGAAAGATCTAAGTGAATTTAATAAAGCCAATATAATTTGTCATAGAGGGAGACAAAAAGAAAACTGCGTAAGTTGTTGGGATTGCCAAATTATAAGGCCGCCGCAAAGCTGGTGTTATGTGGAAGGAGCAACAAATAATGAAATGTAAGAATTGCAAAAACCTGATTGACCACTGGTGCGAGAAGGTCATTGACAGCCCGGATGAAGAAATGGACAGAGAATGTAAGCATTATGAGGTAATGAGCAATGCCGACAGAATTAAAAATATGAGCGTGGAGGAATTGGCGGAATTGCTTAATAATTTCAGAGCATGTAGCCGTTGCCCTAAGTGTGGAAACAATTGTTTCCCAAATTTAAATATAGAACAATGGCTCGAAAGCGAGGTGACGGATAATGCGTGAAAATGAAACAAATACAAAAAAAGCATTAATGGAAGAAAATCAGTGTTTAAAACATGAGTTTGATGTTTTGCGAAATAAAAATGTATGTTTGGAAGCCGAAATTTCAGAGGCACGAAGAAAAATTAAATTTTTGGAGGGGCAAATTGAAGCATATCAGTATTGTATGAATTGTAGGAGGAATTAAAATGATATGTCCGTACAACAGAAAAGGAGAGGTACAAAAGCAGCAATGGACGCAGGTTTATGATGAAGAAGGTCGTGTTATTTCTGGTAGCACTGTAACGGTTTATGAATTTCCGTCTATGGAGTGTTGCCGCGAACATTGCGGAGCATGGCATAACGGTAGGTGCTGTTACGCGAGCGTAAACCTGGATAATGAGTAAAAGAGGTGTAAAACTGTGAAATATACGCTGATTTGCCCAAAATGTAAACATGAATTGAATTACGACAGCGACTATTATGACAGAACAATAACAAGGCTTGGTTGCGAAATAAGCGACATAATAAAACAACGTGCAGAACATAAATTATTGCCATATCAAGTACAGAGACAGAAGGATGATTGGTGGCGCAGGTCAAAAAGGGCGCTTGCGGAAAAGCAAAAGGAACTGGCGGAGCTAAAGGCTGTAAGAAAAGTTGCCAACGAACAGGTTGACAGGACGAAAGATGGCATATTTAGAAATCTTGTAAAAGAAGAAATTGGAATGGAATTGTATTTAAAACTTGTTGAGCAGGTGGAAAAAGAAATGGAAACTTACAATGTTGCAGACCTGTCTAAACACGTGTTTACGACAAATAAAAAGCCTGTCGTGTCAGTTGGAAAGCTATAAAGGAGATTACATACATAAAAAAGCACAGAGGACAATTTACATACAATAAAAAAATGTAGTGGTATTTGTCATGTGCTATAAGTTATCTATTCTGAAAACAATTATATAGTATAATGGCGAAATTGTCAATACGGAGGATGGTCTATGAGCGAGAAAAGGGACTGTTACTGGTACAAACGAAAAACGGTAGAGCAAAGGGGCTGTGGCGTTTTA
>CALGRC010000156.1 GCA_937959315.1 uncultured Clostridia bacterium
GACGCATATCCTTTGGTACGGGATTTTAACGCATCAAAAAAATCATAAATAATCTCGTTGAGCGGCAAATCATAGTGCAATTCCACCCGCGACTGGTCAATATAGCGCATATCTTTGAACGTCCCGCGGCGCTCCTGGCAAAGTTCCATAATATTACCCACAAAATCAGTCGGCGACATAACGGAGGCAGCCACCACCGGTTCTTCCATAAAGTCAATTTCCGCCGGGTCGGGCAGATTGGTCGGATTATCAATCACAACCATACTCCCGTCTGTTTTTGTCACATGATAAATCACGCTGGGCGCCGTCGTCACCAGGTCAAGATTATATTCCCGCTCCAGCCGTTCTTGGATAATTTCCATATGCAGCAGCCCTAAAAAGCCGCAGCGGAACCCAAAACCCAGCGCCACTGAAGTTTCCGCTTCAAAGGTAAGCGCTGCGTCGTTGAGCTGCAGTTTTTCCAACGCGTCGCGCAAATCACCATATTTCGCCCCATCGGCTGGATAAATCCCGCAAAACACCATCGGATTGACTTTTTTATATCCGGGCAGCGGCTCAGCAGCGCCGTTTTCTGCCGTAGTAATGGTATCGCCTACCCGCGCATCGGAAACTGTTTTAATACTGGCCGCAAGATACCCAACCTCGCCCGCCTTCAGGCAGCCGGTCGCAATCATCCCCAACGGCGACAGCACACCGGCCTCGACCACATCAAACTCCTTTCCAGTTGCCATAAACCGTATCAAATCACCAGTGCGCACCGTGCCGTCCTTGACGCGGACATAGACGATTACGCCTTTATAGGCGTCATAATAAGAATCAAAAATCAAGCATTTGAGCGGCGCTTGCTCGTCCCCAGACGGCGCCGGGATTTTTGCAACAATCTGCTCTAGCACCCCATCAATGCCAATGCCTTGCTTTGCAGAAATCAGCGGCGCATCCTCCGCCTCAATCCCAATGATATCCTCAATTTCCCGTTTCACCTCATCCGGCCTCGCACTTGGCAAATCAATTTTATTGATAACCGGCACAATTTCCAAATCGTGATCCAGCGCCAGGTAGGTATTGGCCAGCGTCTGCGCCTCTATCCCCTGCGCCGCGTCCACCCCAAGCACCGCGCCTTCGCAAGCAGCCAAACTGCGGGACACCTCATAATTAAAGTCCACATGCCCAGGCGTATCAATCAAATTCAAACTATATTCCTGTCCATCTTTTGCGGTGTATACTACCTTGACTGCACGGGCTTTGATGGTAATCCCCTTTTCCCGTTCTAAATCCATATTGTCCAGCACCTGGTCCTGCATTTCCCGCTGGCTCAAAACACCTGTCATTTCTAAAATACGGTCGGCCAGGGTCGATTTACCATGGTCAATATGTGCAATGATGCTGAAATTGCGGATATGTTCCTGTCTATCTGCCATGTACGGTTGACTCCTTTGATTCCAAAATAAACTGGGGATAGTATACCATACCCGCCGTTATTTTACAATCCCCTTTTCAGATAGTAAAAAACGGACGGCTTATCAAAAGCCGTCCGTTTCCTGTCAATCTCGCGCCGGGAGCTTTTCTTTGAACAAAATTGTAATGGTCCAAAGCCCCGCCAGACCGACCAGCGTATAGACAATGCGCGATAAAATTGCCGTCTGCCCGCCAAACAGCGTTGCGACCAAGTCCACGCCAAACAGCCCGATAGACGCCCAATTGAGCGCTCCAATGATGACGATAACCAAAGCCGTATTGTCCAGCATAAAATAGCACCTTTCTTTCATATAAGATTGCTGCCATTGTGCCAAAGCACAACAGCAAAAAAATTACCCGCATTCAGTTTGTGCCGTTTGGCCACAAAGTAAACAGGGTAATTTTAACGGATTTTAAAATTTTATTCATTTTTACAAGTTTATACGTTTGCACTGCCTGCCTGCTTCGTAAATAGCACAAAGCATTTGCTGCGTTTTCATTGCCTCTTTCAAATCAATGCGCTCTGCCAGCCCAAGCAGGCTGTCATAAAACCGGGAAATCTGGATATAATGGCTAAACCCCCAATAGTCCTTGATCCCATCGCCGTACGATAAAAACGCGCCGGTATCCGGCTCTATATGCACATGCCTGCCATTTTCATCTGTGATATCCGCGGCGGCCCCCTTCATCGCAACCAATCCGCGTTCGCACTGCAAAACCAGCTCTACCGGCGCATCGCAGGCATTACAGTTGGTTGCATAAAACAAACCGTAAGCCCCATTTTGAAAGGTTACCATCCCTTCGGCAGTATCTTCCACTTCAATAGAAGTATTTTTCCGCTGTGCCAGCGAAGCCTCGACTGCCGCCACCTCACTGCCAATAAAATACCGCATCAAATCAAGGGTATGCACCGCCTGGTTGATAAGGACGCCGCCGCCCTCTTTATCCCAGGTCCCTTTCCAGTCACTGCTGCTGTAATAGGAATCCGGGCGGTTCCAGGCCACCATAGCCCGGGCGCAGACAACCCGCCCCAGCTCTCCGCCCTGCAATACCTGTAAAATTTTTTGGGAAACCAAATTATAACGGTTTTGAAATATTACGTCTAGCACCGCGCCGCGCACCTGCTGCGCAGCATTCATCTTCAGTGCGTCGGCATAGTGAATGGCCATTGGCTTTTCCACCAAGACATGGACGCCATGTTCCAGCGCGTATACCGCCATAGGCGCGTGTAGGTAATGCGGTGTGCAAATATGCACTGCATCCAGGCCGGCTTTATCAATCAGCTCCGCAAAATCGTCATAAGCCGCGCCGCCAAACTGCGCCGCCTGCCGTTCTGCACGATCCCGCCGGATATCACATACCGCAACAATTTCTGCCTTTTCCAAAGCCGCAACCGAATGCGCATGCATGGGAAAAATCGCCCCGCATCCAACTATCCCCACCCGAAACCGCTTCATCCATTCCACTCCCAAACACACTTTATTTTTTTCGTTTTACCATATACCATCCGTTTTGTCAAGCATATCCTTGTGCCAAATGCTCGCTTTACAAGGAAATTTTAGTTGATATCTTAATTAAAACATGGTATAATGTCAAATACTTATAGGTATGGTTTTACTTATCATTCTAAAGGAGGGATTGGATTGTTTGGCAAAAACAGCGCCTGGGCTTATTTTGCCGATTTTTTGCTGCTGACTGCCGCAGCGTCGGCAGCCTGCTTTATGCCGGCTGTGTCCATACTCTGCACCATTTTCCTTCCTGTTTTTTTTATGATTTTAACTGTCCGCCGGCCATTGCCGGCTGCTATAGCTTTTGCGTTATGGCTGCTGGCGCTGTCCGCCGCATTGTTTTGCGCACAAAGCGGATTCACTGGCAATGCCCTGTTTCACGCCCTGCTTTCTGCTTGCGCATTGTCCCTGCCGGGCCTGGCTATGGGCCTATGGCTGCAAAGATCACCTTCTTTGTTTCAAATTATCGGGCTTGGCACAGCGGCAAACATATTTGCCATCCTACTCCAGATTGGGAAAATCAAATGGATAGACCATATAGACTTTATGGAAGTATACATCAACCAACCCATTGCCGCCCTGATTGGCGCCTATCAGCAGCAACTGCTTTCCTATGGCGGCGAATACGCCTCATTGGCGGAAGCTCTCGATAAAATGGTTTGGGTTTTGCAGCAGCTCGTTGGCATGCTCATTCCGGCCGGTATTTTGATTTTCTGTTTGTTTTTGACGTATACCACGTTTTTGATTGCGCGCAAAGCGCTCTTTTGTTTATACCGCATTGTGTTCCCGGATGTATTGCATTTTGGGGAAATACAGCCAAACCGCTACACTGCCATTGTGTTTGCGGTACTATTTTTGCTTTCCGTCCTGCTGGGGGCATCGCCGGCAGGCCATGCCGCTATCAATTTGGTGCTGCTGCTGGGGGCGGTATATCTAATGGCCGGCGTTTCCTGCATCGATTTTTATTTCCGCCGCACGGGGCTGCGCAGCGGTATCCGCATGGCAATTTACATTGCCGGCTTTTTTGCACTCAACCTGCTGTCGCTTGTACTGCCGTTATTTCATGCTACCATCATCTTAGTGCTGCTTGGCCTCATGGATTCCTTTTTTGATTTCCGCAGGCTGCGCCGGAAGGAGGGCACCTTATTATGACAAGAAAACGGATATTGCGTATGCTGTCGCTCAAC
The DNA here is from genome assembly GCA_937959315.1 of uncultured Clostridia bacterium. GTDB lineage: Bacteria > Bacillota > Clostridia > UMGS1810 > UMGS1810 > CALGRC01. The sequence continues at coordinate 4,151 of CALGRC010000156.1, forward strand.
GTTGGCTACTATTTGTGGGTTATTTTCCTGCTTTCACTGGTAACCTTTTTATTTGATTACCGTGTCGCCGCATTTGAACTGCTCATTTTTGTTGTTCTAACGCTCTATTACATCAAAACAAACCGCGACCGCAGAACGCAAATCGCCGATTATGTCAATACACTCAGCCTCGGCGTTGACACCGCCGCCAAAGACACCTTGGTAAATTTCCCGCTTCCAGTGGTGGTGTTGCAGCTCAATGGTGTCATTGCATGGTATAACGATTTGTTTTCCAACATGCTGGGCAACCAGGAGCTATTTGAAGCGAGTATCAATGAATTTGTGCCGGAATTGGACTTGGACAATTTCCATAAAGACGACAGCAAAGTATCCTGCGATGTGGAGCACAACGGCCGGTATTACCACGTTTTCGGCAACATTGCCCGCATCGGCGAAACAGCCAGCGAATATCTGATCGTCTTGTACTGGGATGACCGGACCAGCTATGAAATCATTAAGGAGAAATATTACAAAGAAAAATTTGTAAGCGCTATCATAGTGATAGACAACTATGAAGATTTGATGCAAGACACCCCTGCTGCGGATAAGCCCAAACTGACAGCTACCATTGAAGAAGCGTTGGAACGTTGGGTACAGGATACCCATGGTATTTTAAAAAAATATGAAAAAGACCGTTTCTTCTTTTACTTTGAAAAACGGTACTTGGAAACATTCATCAGTAAAAATTTTGATATCCTGGACACGGTACGCGATATCAGTGTTGGGAATAAAATCCCCGCAACCCTTTCCATTGGCATTGGCTACGGCGGCGAGTCCATGGCGGAAAACGATGCATTTTCCTACTCTGCGTTGGATATGGCGCTGGGCCGCGGCGGCGACCAGGCCATTATCAAAGATAATGAACAATACCATTTTTACGGCGGCCGTTCCAAAGAAATTGAAAAACGCACACGCGTCAAAGCGCGCGTCATTGCATATGCTATCCGCGAACTCATTACCAATTCCGACGATATCATCATTATGGGGCACCGCAATGCAGATATTGACGTGCTGGGCGCAGCGCTAGGACTATACCGCGCCATAGAAAACGCCGGCAAACATGCGCGTATTTTAATGGAAACCTACAACCAGACGGTAGCCCGTATGATGCACCAGCTAGATGAATCGTATGACGAGGTGTTTATTACCCGCGCTTATGCGCGGGAACTGGTTACCAAAGGGACCCTGTTATTTGTAGTAGATACCCACAAGCATTCTTTGGTAGAAGAACCCGAACTGCTCAAAAGGGCCGAACGGATTGTTTTGATTGACCACCACCGGCGCAGCACTGATTTTATCGAAAACGCCGTTATCATTTACCATGAACCCTATGCTTCATCCACCAGCGAACTGATTACCGAGGTTATTCAGTATATGGATGAAAATGTAAACCTGACCCCGCAGGAAGCAGAAGCGCTCTATGCCGGTATTTTTATGGATACCAAAAACTTTACCTTCAAAACCGGTGTGCGTACGTTTGAAGCCGCGTCTTATCTGCGCCGTGTTGGAGTGGACACCATTGAAGTGAAAAAGCTCTTCCAAATTGACCAGGGCACCATGATTAAAAAACTGGAGATTATCGAACAGGCACAGATATACCGCGGCAGCATTGCCATTGCCGTCTGCCAGCAAAACGCTGATGATATGCAGACCATTGTTGCACAGGCGGCTGACGAACTGCTCAACGTCACCAATATCACATCTTCTTTCGTCATTTGCAGCATGGGCGATTCCATTATCATCAGCGGCCGTTCACTGGGCGACATCAATGTCCAGGTCATTTTAGAAAAACTGGGCGGCGGCGGGCATATGACCATCGCCGGCGCACAGCTCAAGGATACCACTACCGAAGAGGTACTTGCAGAACTCAAAGAAGCTATTGACGACTATTTAGAGACCAATTAAGGAGGTTGCAAAATATGAAAGTTATTTTTTTAAAAGATGTAAAAGGGCAAGGCAAGGCCGGCGATGAAAAAGAAATATCCGATGGATATGCGCGTAATTTTTTGCTACCGCGCGGGCTGGCCGTTGAAGCGACCGCCGCTAACTTAAACAGCCTGAAGGGCAAAAAAGAAGCGGAGGCCTTTCACCGCCAGCAAGACGAGGATTCAGCGAAAGTTGTCCAAAAAAGGATGGAGGAAATTTCCGTTACCCTGACAGCCAAAGCCGGGGAAAACGGCAAGCTGTTTGGCTCAGTTACCAGTAAGGATATTGCAGAGGCGCTCAAGGCACAGCACAAAATCGACGTGGACAAACGGAAGTTTATCTGCCCGGATGGCATCAAAAGCATTGGCGAACATACGGTAGAGGTCAAACTGTACCATAATATTGTGGGCAAGCTCAAGGTGGTAGTTAAGAGCGCTTAAACGGGAGGGAAAATCTTTGGCTGACGAAATTGTCAGAAGTATGCCCAGCAATATTGAAGCAGAACAATATATTTTGGGCGCGATTATATTTGACAACGACTGTTTGGCAGACGTCACCCAGTCGCTCAAAACAGAGGATTTTTATTTGGAGCAGCACAAAAAAATATTTGGCGCTATGATTGAGTTGTCCAATCACAGCCAGCCGGTAGATTTGATAACCCTAAAAAGCGCGCTGGAACCGGTATTTGACGCCGTAGGCGGTATAGAATACCTGACGCAGATCAGCCTGATGGTTACTACCACCGCCAATTTAAAACATCATATCCAAATTGTCAAAAACAAAGCGCTGATGCGGCGGCTCATCCGTGCAGCCAATGAAATCATGGATTTGGGATACCGCACCGATACCGATATACCTGTGATACTAAGCAGCGCTGAAAGCAAAATCTTTGATGTCCTGCAAAACCGTGTCACCACCGACCTGTATCCAATCAAAGATATTTTGGCCGCCAACCTAGCGCGGCTGGAAGAGCTGATGCGCCGCAAGGAAAAAATTACCGGCGTGCCAACCGGATTCCGGGATTTGGACCTGCATACCTCCGGTTTGCAGCCATCCGATCTGGTACTTATCGCTGCGCGCCCTTCCATGGGAAAAACCAGCTTCGCTTTAAATATTGCCACCAACGCCGCACTGCGCCACAATGTCCCAGTTGCCATTTTTAGCCTGGAAATGAGCAAAGAACAGCTTTCCAATCGTATTTTATGCTCGGAAAGCTACATTTCCAGCGAAAAAATGCGGGTGGGCGACCTGGACGCCGACGACCTGCCCAAGCTAGCTCTCACCATCGATGCACTGTCCAAGGCGCCTATTTACATTGATGATACGCCAGGCATTACCGTTACTGAAATCCGCTCTAAATGCCGCCGGCTCAAGTTAAAAAACCAGCTTGGCCTGGTCATTGTCGATTACCTGCAGCTAATGCAGGGAAGCGGCCGGGAAAGCCGTCAGCAGGATGTCGCTGATAACAGCCGGATGCTCAAAATCCTGGCAAAAGAAATGGAAGTCCCGGTCATCACCTTGTCACAGCTAAGCCGCGCGCCCGAACAGCGCACCGAGCACCGTCCCATTTTAAGCGACCTGCGGGAATCAGGTTCTATTGAACAGGATGCCGATATTGTCATGTTTTTGTACCGGGATGAAAAGTATAACGAAGAAACGGAAAAGAAAAATATTGCCGAGTGCATCATTGCAAAATTCAGAAACGGCAGCACAGGTACCATTGAATTGGGCTGGCGCGGGGAATTTACACGGTTTATGGATTTGGATCATACCCATGTCCAGCTATAGGGGAAGGACGGATTTTGTGCTTTCATTTTTAGAACAAGTACAGTCTACTATCCAGACATACCAAATGTTTTCCGGCGGCGAGTCGGTTGTCGTCGGCATTTCCGGCGGCGCAGACTCCACCGCCCTTTTGTATGCCCTTTTCAAACTGCGGCAGACACTTGGCCTGACACTGCACGCCGTACATATCAACCATTTGCTGCGGGGGGAAGAATCTATCCGGGATGAACAGTTTGTAATACAAATGTGCCGCAATTTAGACATCCCCTGCCATGTTGTACACTGCGATGCCGCCGCACAAGCCAAAAAGAGCAAATGCTCTGTAGAAGCGGCAGGACATGAACTCCGTTATTCATATTTCCGAGAAATCGCCGAAAAAACCGGCGCAGCCCGCATCGCCGTTGCGCACAATCAAAACGACAATGCAGAAACAATGCTCATGCACCTACTGCGCGGCTGCGGCCTTCCCGGCTTGTGCGGCATCCCTCCTGTCAACGGTATGGTTGTACGCCCGCTGATTGCATCAAGCCGTGCAGAAATTGAAGCCTATCTTGCAGAAAATCAATTTCCATACATAACTGACAGCACCAATCTGGAAAACGTCTATACCCGCAATTATATCCGGCATGCTGTTCTCCCGGCTTTGCTAAAACGCAATCCGGCGGCAGTTGCAACCTTGTCAGCAAATGCACGGCGGTTTTCCGTAGATAATGATTTTATCAACCAGCAAACGCACATACTTTGCCAATCCTGCCTGCGGACCAGCAAGCAATATGCCGCCATTCTGGCAGCCCCTTTAAGCCGCGCACACCCTGCGCTGCGATACCGTGCTATACAGCGGGCGGTCACGCATATCACAGGGAATACGCGGAATATTTCCCAATCGCAGCTCGATGCAATTTTATCGCTCTCGCGCACCGGCGCTGAATATCACACTGGGACGCTGTTTGTCCGCCGCCAGCCGGATGCATGGGTATTCACAGCAAAAAAACCAGATGTGCTCTCCTACCGTTACCCATTGACGCCAGACGTCCCGCTTTACATCCCCGAACTTGGCATCACTGTCCTTTGCCAAACCTGCAAACCAGGAGTACAGCCTGCAGCAGGGGCCATACTTTTAGATAAAAACGCTCTTGACGGTATTCCCCTATCTATCCGCAGCCGAAGGGAAGGCGACAGGTTCCGCCCGGCGGGCGGGCCCGGCGAAAAAAAACTCAAAGCATATTTGATTGATAAAAAAATCCCGGTTGATCAGCGCAGTACGATTCCATTACTGGAAGCCGGCGGGAAAATTGCGGCCGTTTTGGGTATATGCCCCGGCGCTGATTTTACGCCGCAGCCTGGAACAACCGCCTATTACCAAATTATCATACAAAGGGAGGATGCAAATGATGCACCCAGATTGTGAAAAAATTGTCTTAAGCCAGCAGCAAATCCAAAGACGGGTACAAGAACTTGGCGCACAGATATCTGCCGATTACGCTGGCGGAGAAATTCAATTTATATCTATTTTAAACGGCGCTTTCATCTTTACCGCTGACCTTTTGCGCGCCGTTGAGGCAGATTGCCATATTGATTTTATGCAAGTGTCGTCCTACGGCAACAGTTCTTGCTCTTCCGGTACCCTTAATATCAAACGGGATACCAGTATGGAATTAGAAAATAAGGATATCATCATTGTAGAAGATATTTTAGACACCGGTTATACCATGCGGAACCTTACAAATTATTTGAAAAGCAAAAAACCGCGCAGCTTAAAAATCTGCACGCTCATAGACAAACCCGCCCGGCGGACTGAACAAATCCATGCCGATTATTTCGGCTTTACCTTTGCAGAAGATCTTTTTTTGGTCGGATATGGCCTGGATTATGCACAAAAATACCGGAATTTGCCATATGTTGCAGTACTAAAACCAGAAATTTACTCATAACGTTAACAGAATATTTATATTTTGTGCGACTTTTGTTCATAATAAACTATTGTAATTTGTGTTTCTTTGTGCTAAGATTAACAATATGTTCCAATTCCAAGGAGGCGAGGTTATTGAAGAAATACATAAAAGGCATTGGCTTTTATATATTACTTCTGGCAGTGATATTCCTAATATATTCCCTCATTAGTTACAAAAGCGGGCCAACAACCAAAGGATTTTCCGATTTGGTCAATCAAATCAATTCGGGGAACGTAACCGAACTGCAAATTACGGAAAATGTAGCTGTCGCCTCCCTGAAGGACGGCACTATCATCAAATCAGAAATCCCTTCGCTGGACGCTTTATATGAACATGCGGGCGATCAGATTAAAAAGCAGGTCAACGACCATACGCTGACCTACACTGCACCGCAGCCCAATGTACCGCCCTGGTGGCTGTCTATGCTGCCCTCTATTATACTAATGGTGGTTATCATTGTATTTTGGGTATATTTCTTTAAACAGTCGCAGGGCGGCGCGGGCGGGCGCGGCGCCATGTCTTTTGGCAAAAGCAAAGCCAAGGTTTCGGTCAACGAAAAGGACCCTGTCACCTTCCGCGATGTGGCAGGTGCAGATGTAGAAAAAGCAGAACTGGCCGAAGTGGTCGAATTTTTAAAAGATCCTATGCGGTTTGAGCAATTGGGGGCAAAAATCCCCCGTGGCGTCTTGCTAGTAGGCCCTCCGGGTACAGGGAAAACCCTTTTGGCAAAAGCAGTTGCCGGGGAAGCCGGCGTCCCGTTCTTTTCCATCAGCGGCTCCGATTTTGTAGAAATGTTTGTCGGTGTCGGCGCGTCGCGCGTCCGTGATTTGTTTGAACAGGCAAAAAAGGCCGCGCCCAGTATTGTATTCATCGATGATTGCTTCGATCTGTCCGCCGACTTCACCATCCCAAGGTCCCCAAAAGACAACCTCTTCGCTGGTAAGCGCAGACGACGCGTCCTCACCGGCTGAGCCTGCGGCAGAAGACGAGCTTCCAGTGTCGCTGGAGCTACAGCCTGCCACGCTGAGCGCCATACCGGCAGCTAGTAACAACGCCATCAATTTTTTGCTCTTTTTCATTTGTAATCCCCCTTGTTATAATCCAG
>CALGRC010000157.1 GCA_937959315.1 uncultured Clostridia bacterium
ACAGCCCGCGGCCGGGAAAAAGCGTAGAGGTAGTGGATATCAACAGCGGGTATTATGCACAGCGGTATGTCACCGCACGGCGCGTTGTATAATCTAAATATTTTGGAACGGAACCCTCATCGGCTTGTAAAGCGGATGAGGGTTTACTGTTTTCCGTACGCACAAAAAAGCAGGAGCTGTCACAGCTCCTGCTTTTTTGTGCGTTACAGGTCTGCTTTCCACAACCCATGCAGGTTGCAATAAGCATATACTGCTACCGGCTGATCCCCGTCCAGCACAAACGTGGCTTTTGGCGCGTCGCCCGCCGCAAAGGCCTTACGCTGGCCGCCCTTTTCGGTTTGCAGATACACCCATTCAATCGAGTGATCCTCGGTCATGGGGTGCTCGGTGCTGCCCACGCATACCGAAACGGTATTCCCAGACACCTCCGCCACCGGCACATGCTTTTCCTGGGCTGCATCGGTGGTGTTGGGAACCAGTTCTGCCATGTTTTCCCCGCAGCACTTGATGGGAACGCCCGCGCTGTGAATCATACCAACCAAATTGCCGCAATGCTTACATACATAAAAACGACTCATCACTCGTCATCTCCTTTGGTGTTATCATACTATGAATTTCCTCTCCTGTCAAGAATAGAAAACCCACCTGCTACAGATTAGCCTTCCTCATCTATGCCAGCAATATACCGCAAATTGCGCTCCAGCACCTTTTTCCCGCGCCATGCAAACGCCCGGCCGCCGTATACCTGCTGAAAGGCGCGGTTGGTAAGCGGCGCCAAATCGGCCGCATACAGCCGGGTAATCAAATGCTCCCGGAATTCAGCGATGGGTGTCAGCGCCGCCTGCCGGTTGTGCGGGCACACCCTCTGGCAAACATCGCAGCCAAAAACCAAGCCGTTTTTGCGCACCAGCACCTGCTCGGCCCCACTCAATTTCCCCTTGCGCTGTGTCATATCCGACAGGCACCTGGCGGCATCCAAATGCCCGCCGCACAGCGCACCGCCGGGGCAGGCAGCCTCGCACCGCCCGCACCCCATACAGGTGCGAAATTCCGGCTCATCAAACGGCACTTCCAACTGGCACAACAGGCAGGCAATGAAAAAATAACTGCCATACCGGTCGTTGATGCACATGGTATTGCGCCCCGGAAAGCACAACCCGGCGTCAATGGCAAGCTGCCTGTCCACCCGCGGGCCGATATCAGCGTGAACATGGTAGTCCTCCAGGCTGAATTTTTCCGCCAAGGCGGTCAATTTTTTTTTGGCTACCACATGGTAATCCTGCCCAAAAGCATAGCAGGATAAATTCGCATCCGGGAATTCCCCCGCATAATAGGGCAGCAACGTAACAACGGCGGTACGGTAACCCGTCCCCGCCGCCTGGTTATAGGGCGCCGCGCTGGTAAACCCGATACAGTCCAGCCCCAAAAACGCCGCATATTGCTTTATTTGCTCCTTCATGCAATCATTCCCTTGAATATTGCTTACCGATGCTCCGGTCATAGGCCAGCATGTCCAGGCCGCGGTTTGCCGGCACCTGCATATCGCTGACCGCATATACCGGGGTACGGTCCATAAATCCCAATACCGTGTTGACAAATGCATTGCCCTGCCCAAACAGCGCGCGGTATACCAAATGCGGGAGATAAAATGCCGAAACCGTTTCAGGTGCGGAAAAATCAATATCATAATTGGCATAGACCAAATAGGGCTGGTCGTACAATTTTTCTAATTCGCTGTTTGGAAGCGCCGCATATACATCATCCCCGGCAGTGAAGCTGGGGTAATGGTCACCCAAAAATACCAGCACAGTTGGCTCCTCTAAGGCGTCTAGCTGCTGCACAAACGCCTCCAGCACCTCGGCAGAATGCCGCACCCCGTCTAAATAAACTTCCAGCTCGCTTTTCCCGTCCTCCAAATAGGGCTGATGGTTCTGCATGGTGGTCACATAGAGATAGTCCGGCCCCTGCGTCTGCGCCATTTGCTGCCCTACCTGCGCAAAAACCGCCGCATCATCCATATAAGCACGGAATTTATCGGTGTCTACCGTCATATCCTCTTCAAATATCAACTGGTCATACCCATAGGTGCCATAAAATTCGTCCCGGTCATAAAATGTGCTGGAAAAAGGATGGATATAGGCTGTATGATACCCCATATTTTGAAAAAGCTGCGCAAATGTTTCGTGCCCGGTATCCTCATCCAACAACTTGTGCGGAATGGGCGCATTGTTGAGCGACCGCACCGGCAGCCCAAACATCAGCTCAAATTCCGTCCGCACCGTATGCCCGCCAAAAGTGGGCACTACGGTATTTCCCACATACGAGCGGGCGGCGACCGCGTCAAAAGCGTCATAGGTACCCTCCGGCACCGGTACGCCCGACAGCCGCCGGAAATCAGCAAACGACTCGCTCATGATGAACAGGACATTGGGCCGCAGCCCGGAACCGGCCTCCCCGGCCAGCGCCATAAGCGCCTCTACCGCTTGTTCCCCATAGCCGTCCGGCTTTTTGACAATGCTTGCCACCTGGCTGTTGGCCGATACCACCAGCGACGCAATCAAATTGTTATTGTCAAACCCATTGTCGTTGACCGACACTGCCGGCTGTGTATTTTCCACACCAAATACCGTACACACAGGATTGAAAACGTCCGGTACTGCGATAACCACCGTCAGCACCAGCGCGCCGGCCATGGCCGTCACCGCACGGAATTTAATCTGCAAGTTGATGCGCACCTTTGCTTTGAACAGCAAAAACAGGTAGGCAAGCAACAGCAGCGAGCACACAGCCAACACCGCGTTAAACTGCAAATTGGCAAACTGCGTCAAATCCCCCACATTGGTAGTCATAGCCAAATCTGCCAGGCTCAAATGGGTACCCGAAACAGTAAATTTATAATATTCCACCGCCGACAAAACCATAAATACTACCCCTTCCAGGGCGGCGGCAATCAGCACACGGCGGAACAATAGGGAAAGCACTGCAAACAGTGCGCCGATGATGAGCAAATCAAACAGCATGACGGCAAAATTTTCGGCAATGAACGAAAACAGCCGCGGGATGCTTTGCAAATGCCCCAATTCACAGATAAAAAACAAAAACAGCGGGAAGCCCAGTACCAGGCCCCGTTTCACATGCGTTGGCAAACCTGTCCACCACCTTTCCCTTCCAGTATACCGGCAAACTATTAAAAAAACATTAATTTTTATAAAAAAATCGGCAAAAAATATCGAATCTTAAATTAAGCATACCACAAACTGTGCCGTTTGTCTATGGTTTTGCCTGCCGCAGCAGCAAAAAACCCCCTTTTCAAAAGGGGGCTATGCTTCTTTGAGTTGTTCCCGCAGGCGGCATAAAATCTTTTTTTCCAAACGCGATACCTGCACCTGGGAAATACCCAGCAGCCGCGCAATTTCCATTTGCGTTTTCCCCTTGTAATAGCGCAGGTAAATAATGCGCCTGTCCCGACCGTCCAGCCGCCCGATCAGTTCAGAGAGGGCAATTTTATCCACCATGCCGTTTTCCGTTTCTGACGCTGCAACCTGGTCCATTAAATAGATGTCTGACCGGTCGCCCTCGTGGATGGTCCTATACAGCGATTCCGGCTGCGCATTGGCATCCAGCGCCATAATAAGGTCGCCTGCCTCCACCCCAAGCCGCGCGGCAAGTTCCCCCACCGTTGGTTCGCGGCACAGCTCCTTTTCCATCATTTCTTTGGTAATACGCGCCTTAGAGGCCAATTCCTTTAAGATGCGGCTGACCAAGATGACGCCGTCATCCCGCAAAAAACGCTTGATTTCCCCCATAATCATGGGCACGGCATAAGTGGAAAACCGTACGCCAAACGACAGGTCAAACTTTTGGATGGCCTTGATGATACCGATGCTGCCTATTTGGAACAAATCGTCCGCTTCATAGCCGCGCCCGGCAAATTTTTTTACTACGCTCCAAACCAGGCCCAGGTTTTCCTCTACCACCTGCGCCTGCGCCTGTTTATCACCCGCTTTTGCCAGGGCAATGAGCTCCATGGTATCCATGCGCCCACCCGCTCACAGGCGGCCAGCGCCGATTTTTTTGCGCATGGTGACTTTGGTGCCCACCCCAACGATAGATTCCACCTGCACATCGTCCATAAAAGTTTCCATCACGGTAAAGCCCATGCCAGAGCGTTCCATTTCCGGATTGGTGGTAAAGAGCGGCTCCATAGCCTGCTTGACATCCTCAATGCCCTTGCCGTTGTCTTTGACGATAATTTCCACCTCGTCGTCATACAGCGTACACTGCATGGTTATGTAACCCCGGTTTTCGCCATAGCCATGGACAATGGCGTTTGTTACTGCTTCAGAGACAGCGGTTTTTACATCGGCCAGTTCTTCTATGGTGGGGTCGAGCTGGCTGACCAGCGACGCGGCCACCATACGGGCAAATCCCTCGTTTTCCGAGCGGCTTAAAAATTCCACTTTTACTTCATTGCGCTTTGTCATTTGATTTTCCCTCTTTTAGGCCAGTTTTACGGCCTCATCTACCGTTTCACATACCGGTATCAGCTTGACAATCCCCGACAGTTCCAGCATTTTATCCACCGCTTTGTTGGATGAAATAATACAGATATTGCCGCCCAGTGATTTCATAAGCTTATAACGGCCAATCACTACGCCGATACCCGAACTGTCCATGAATGCCAGGCTGGAAAAATCAAAGATGAGCAATTTGACATTTTCACTTACCACCCGGTCGTCAGTGCGCTCGCGGATTTCCACGGCGCTGTGGTGGTCCAGCTCGCCTGTGACACGCACAATCAACGCGCCGTCTTTTTTCACAAAGTGTAACTGCAAGAATATCCCTCCGTTTGTCCACATTTTTGGAAACAATCTTTGGTAATATTCCACATCTTTCCAAATTTTCCTTCCGCGAAAAAACAAACCTTTTGGCGGATGGCTTAGAAAGTTTCGACAAAATGCCGCACATTTCCTACCAAATAGAGCGAACCGGCCACGCAAATTGCCGTATGCTGTCCGGCAGTGTCAACGGCACGGGACAGGGCACGGAAATTGTCGGGCAAAAGTTCACAGTTTTTGCACACCGTTTTGGCATATGCAAAGACGCCTGCCGGGTCGCCGCCCCGCTCATTGGGCACCTGGGTAACCAGCAAACGGCTGCACAGCGGCCCCAAAATATCCAGTACCTCCTGGTATGCCTTATTGGGCAGCATGCCAAACACCAATGTGATATCATAGCCCTTGAGCAGCGCCCTGACGCTCTGCGCAAAGGCCTGCGCGCCCTGTACGTTGTGCGCGCCGTCCAGCACAAACAGCGGTTTTTTAAAAAACACCTCAAACCGTCCCGCCCAGCGCACGGTAGAAAGCCCCTGCAAAAACAGCGTTGTTTGCAGCGCCTGCGCCGCACACAGCGCCGTCAGCGCATTTTGCACCTGGTATCTTCCAGGCAGGCCCACATGGTATTCCCGACCGGCATACAAAAAACGGGTGCCGGAGAGTGTTTCCTCCACAATTTCTGCATTGCCGTCCGCCACACGCAGCTCCGCCCCCACATCCTCTGCCGCCTGGCGGATAACAGAAAATGCTCCGCCGGTTATACTGCCGCCCACCACCGCCGGGCAGCCCGGTTTGAAGATACCCGCCTTCTGCCAGGCGATGTCCTCCAGCGCATCCCCCAAAATGTGCATGTGGTCATAACCAATGGAGGTAATCACGCTGCACAGCGGCGCCTCTATCACGTTGGTACAGTCAAACCGGCCGCCCAAGCCCACCTCCAGCACCACCACATCACAGTTTTGCGCCTCGTAATACAAAAATGCCGCCGCAGCCAGCACTTCAAATTCAGTGGGGAAAATGCCGCCCGCTTCCAGCTTTTCCACCGCCTCCTTGACCTGTGCGGTGTAGGTATGTAAATCCCCGTCTGAAATTTCCATATCGCCAATGCGGATGCGCTCGTGAAACCGCTCCAAATAGGGCGAAGTGAAACAACCTACCCGGTAGCCCTGCGCCCCCAGCATAGCGGTCAGCATGCGGGTGACCGACCCCTTCCCGTTGGTGCCTGCCACATGCACAAATGCAAGGCGCTTTTGGGGATCGCCCAAAAGCGCCAGCAGTGCCTTCATGTTTTCCAGCCCCTCTTTTTTGCCAAACCGGCTGCGGGAGTGGATATATGCAATTGCATTTTCCAATACTTGTCACCCCAATTTTGCCAAGCTGTCCGCGATTTTTTCCAGCATACCGCGGTATTTTTCCGCCTTTTCCCGCTCAGCCTGCACCACCTGCTGCGGCGCCTTGGACACAAACCCCTCGTTTTGCAGCTTGCCCTCCACGCGGCGGATTTCATTTTCCAAACGCTCCTTTTCCTTGGTCAGCCGCGCAAGTTCCTTTTCCCGGTCAACCAGTTCATCCATTGGAATAAACAGCTCCGCCCCGCCGACTACCGCATTGACGGCATTTTCCGGAATACCCTCCTTGCCGGTTTGCACCGCAATGCCCGACGCGCCCGCCAGCTTTTCAAAATATATGCCGGTGCCTTCATACACCGCCGGGTCTCCGCACACAATGGTGAGCGCCGCCCGCTTTGACGGCGGCACATTCATTTGGGTACGCAAATTCCGGATTGCACGGATCGCGTCCATCACCTGCGCCATGCGTTTTTCCTCCGCCGGGTACTCCAGCGCCCCGTCATAAACCGGCCAGGCGGAAATCATAATGCTTTCCTCGCCGGTGGGCAGTTTTCCGAAAATTTCCTCTGTAATAAACGGCATAAACGGGTGCAGCAGCTTCAGCGCCCCTACCAGCACATAGCCGAGCACCTGCTGGGCGGCCTTCGCCCCCTCGCCGCCTTCGTACAGCCGGGGTTTTACCAGCTCGATATACCAGTCGCAGAAATCATCCCAGAAAAACCCGTACAATTTTGCCACTGCAATGCCCAATTCATACTGGTCTAAGTTGTCAGTCACATCGCGCACCAGCCGGTTATACACCGACAGGATCCATTTGTCCTCCAATGTACGGCTTCCTTCCGGCGGCAGCTCCACCTTTTCAATATCCAAATTCATCAAAAGGAAGCGGGATGCATTCCAGATTTTATTGGCAAAATTGCGGCTTGCCTCCACCCGCTCGGTAGAAAAGCGCATATCATTGCCCGGGGCGTTGCCGGTTGCCAGCGTAAACCGCAATGCGTCTGCGCCATATTGGTCAATCACCTCTATCGGGTCAATGCCGTTGCCCAGCGATTTGCTCATTTTGCGGCCCTGGCTGTCCAGCACCAGGCCGTGAATCAGTACATCCTTGAATGGGGACTGTCCGGTATGTTCCAGCGCGGAAAAAATCATACGCGCCACCCAGAAAAAGATGATGTCATAGCCTGTTACCAGTGCGCTGGTTGGATAGAATTTTTCCAAATCGGCTGTCTTTTCAGGCCATCCCAGCGTGGAAAACGGCCACAGCGCCGATGAAAACCAGGTATCCAGCACATCTGGGTCCTGTTTGACAGCCCCGCCGCATTTGGGGCAAACGGTGATGTCCTCCTTGGATACGGTGGTGGCCCCGCAGTCCTGGCAATAAAAGGCCGGAATCCGGTGCCCCCACCAAAGCTGGCGGGAAATGCACCAATCGTGGACATTTTCCATCCAATTAAGGTAGATTTTTGCAAACCGCTCGGGTACAAACTGCACATCGCCGTTTTTCACTGCGTCAACCGCCGGCCCAGAGAGCGGCGCCATTTTTACAAACCACTGCTTGCTGGTAATCGGCTCCACCGTAGTACCGCAGCGGTAGCAATGCCCTACATTGTGGCTGTGCGGCTCGGTTTTCACCAAAAGCCCCGCCGCTTCCAAATCGGCGACCATTTGCCTGCGCGCTTCGTACCGGTCCATCCCCTCATACTTGCCGCCATTTTTGTTGATGGTTGCATCGTCATTGAGCACCAGAATTTGCTCCAGGCCATGCCGCTGCCCCACCTCAAAGTCGTTGGGGTCGTGCGCCGGGGTAATTTTCACACAGCCGGTCCCAAACTCCTTGTCCACATATGCATCGGCAATAACCGGGATTTCCCGCCCAACCAGCGGCAAAACAAGAGTTTTGCCCACCAAATGGGTATAGCGCTCATCGTCCGGGTGCACCGCAACGGCCGTATCGCCCAAAAGGGTTTCCGGGCGGGTGGTGGCAATGATAACATATTCACTGCTGTCTTTGACCGGATATTTGATATGCCAGAAATGGCCGTCCTGCTCGCTGTACTCCACTTCGGCGTCCGAAAGCGCCGTGGTACACTGCGGGCACCAGTTGATGATACGGCTGCCCTGGTAGATCAGCCCCTTTTCGTACAAGTTAACAAATACCTCGCGCACCGCTTTGGAGCAGCCCTCGTCCATGGTAAACCGCTCGCGCGACCAAGCGCAGGACGACCCCAATTTTTTGAGCTGCGTGATGATGCGCCCGCCAAACTTTTCCTTCCAATCCCAAACGCGCTTCAAAAATTCCTCGCGTCCCAAATCGTAGCGG
Organism: uncultured Clostridia bacterium; assembly: GCA_937959315.1. GTDB lineage: Bacteria > Bacillota > Clostridia > UMGS1810 > UMGS1810 > CALGRC01. The sequence continues at coordinate 8,508 of CALGRC010000157.1, forward strand.
GTCAGGCCCTCTTCTTTACGGAGCACTTCTTCCACCTTAATCTGCGTGGCAATCCCCGCGTGGTCGGTACCGGGAATCCATAACGCCTCAAAACCCGCCATACGCTTATAGCGGATCAAAATATCCTGCAGCGTCTCGTCCAGCGCATGCCCCATGTGAAGCTGCCCTGTGACGTTTGGCGGCGGGATGACGATGGTAAACGGCTCTTTGGCACTGCTGGTATCCGCTTCGAAATACCCTTTTTCCACCCAATTCTGGTAAATGGGCCCTTCTACCTCAGACGGGTCATAGGTCTTTGCCAGTTCCTTTTTCATGCTTGTCCACTCCCAAATTATGTTATCGTCCCACTAAAAACAGTATTACCGCGCCGGCAAGCACAAAGAGCAGGCCAACGGACTTTAAAATAGAAACTTCTTTTTCATCATACGGCTGTTTATAAAATTTTTCCAGCCATTTGCGCGCGCCATATGCGATAACTGCGCCTGCTGCAAGCAAAACCAGGCTCAAAGCCAGCAATACCGGTTTCATATCAGCCCTCCTCCAGCGCGGCTGCGAGCTTGCCCCACAGAACCGGGCGGCTTTTTTTCAAATTCACCGGCTTAAAACTGCCGTCTACAAACCCATGCATCGTCTGGCCCTTTGCCAATATGTCCCCGCCGCGGAGCACGGTATAAGCAAAGGTACATCTGGCTGCCGACAGCGCAGTGAGCCGGGTCTGGATAACCAATTCATCCTCATATTTGGCGCCCCGCAGGTAACTGCAATGGGTTTCGGTCAGCGGCAGCAGTACGCCGTCTTCTTCCATCTGCCCATAGGAATATCCCAATGCCTTCATCCACGCTGTCCGCCCCACCTCAAACCACGGGTAATAGCGCGAATGATGGACAATCCCCATCCGGTCGGTTTCGCAGTACCGTACTGTCAATGCCGTATTTGTAACCATGCAAACCCCTTCTTTTTATACAATTTTGGTAATGCCGCTGTATACCAGCCCCCGATGGCCGTCAATGGTCACTACCGTACCCGATTTTAAGATACTTGTTGCATTCTGCGCACCGGTAATGACAGGGATTTCCAGCGTCATACCGACAATGGCAGCATGGGTAGCCGTCCCCTCGGTCTCGGTGATGATGCCAGACGCCTTTTTCAGCAGCGGCAAAAGCTCATTTGATGTATTCTGGATTACCAAAATTTCACCGTCATGGAAATCGCGCAGCGCATCCTGCGCGCTCTTTGCCACACACAGGCTGCCGGATACCGACAGCGGCGTAACCGCCTTGCCTTTAACCAGCACATGGCCCACCAAATGCGCCTTGAGGGTATTGGTGGTGCCGGGGACGCCCACCGGCGTCCCGCCGGTGATAACCACCAAATCACCGTTTTTAACCAGCCCCGTTTCCAACGCGCGGGAAACGCCGTGCTCGAACAGTTCGTCGGTCGTGGGCTGCTCCTCGCCCATCACCGGCTGGACGCCCCACGAAAGCGCAAGCTGATGGAATACCTTTTTGCTGGTGGTAACCGCCACAATCGGGCATCCGGGGCGGTAACGGGACACCATCCGCGCAGTATGGCCGGATTTTGTCACCGTAACAATGGCCGTTGCGCCCAAATCCATAGCCGTAGTACAGGTGGCATGGCTAATGGCATTGGTAATGCTCTGCGACGGCGACAGCCCCTGGGCATAAAATTTTTGCTTATAATCAATACTCCCCTCGGTTTTTTCTGCGATTTTCGCCATGGCTGAAATGGCCTCAATGGGGAATTTCCCGATGGCCGTTTCACCAGAGAGCATAACTGCGCTGGTGCCGTCATACACGGCGTTTGCCACATCGGTGGTCTCAGCGCGGGTAGGCCGCGGGTTGCGGATCATCGAATCGAGCATTTGCGTGGCGGTAATAACCATTTTGCCCGCTTTATAGCACTTTTCAATCAGCATCTTCTGAATGGCCGGCAAATCCTCATACGGGATTTCCACCCCCATATCGCCGCGCGCTACCATAATCCCTTCCGATACCTTTAAAATATCATCGATATTAACAACGCCCTCGCCGTTTTCAATTTTTGCGATAATTTGCACGTGCTCCCCGCCGTTTTTTTCCAAAACCTTGCGTATATCCAATACGTCATAGGCGGTACGCACAAAGGAAGCTGCTATAAAATCCACATCGTTTTTTATGCCAAACAGGATATCCGCCTTATCCTTTTCGCTCATATACGGCAGCCGGATGGACACGCCGGGGATGTTAATGCTCTTTTTGTTGGAAAGTACCCCGCCGTTTACCACGCGGCAGCGGATATCTGTCCCCTTGATATTTTCGGCTGTCAATTCAATCAGTCCATCGTCAATCAAAATCCGGGTGCCGGGCGAAATATCGTTGGGCAGCCCTTCATAGGTGACTGAAACCCGGTCGGCATCCCCTATTACATCCTGTGTCGTCAACGTAAAAGAAGCGCCGTTTTTGAGTTCCACCTTACCGTCTTCAAAATCGCCAATGCGGATTTCCGGCCCCTTAGTGTCCAGCAGCAGCGCCACCGGAAGCCCCAATTTATCCCGCATCTTTTTAAAATCGTCCATGCGCTTTTGATGTTCCGCATGGTCGCCATGGGAAAAATTGATACGGGCCACATCCATACCGCCGCGCATCAGCCCTTCCAAAACCTTCGGGTCATTGGTTGCCGGCCCAAGCGTACAAACAATTTTTGTCTTCCTCAAACCTCTCAATCCTCCGAATCTGTACTATTCAAACTAGCAAGCGACCCCCAGCGCACAGCGCTGAAGGCCGGATTCCACATCCTATCGGAAAGCTGTTACAGCGACAGCATCTGCGCCAACTGGTAATCGGGTTCGCTGAGCTGTTTTTTCATTGCCAGCGCCTCTTCAATATCCAAATCAGTCACACGCCCTTGCTGCCAGGCGACAATACGGTTGAATTTGCCGTCTTTGATTAGTTCTACCGCATGGCGGCCCATACGGCCGGCCATCACCCGGTCGCGCAGCGTAGGTGCGCCGCCCCGCTGGATATATCCCAATACGGTCAGGCGGGTTTCTACCCCTGTCTTTTTTTCTACTTCCTGCGCCATTTCCGGCGTCGCGCCAACCCCCTCGGCCACAATCACAATGTAATGTTGTTTGCCGCGGTTGCGGCCCTCTATAATCGGACGAATAATATGCTCGTCCATATCAAACGGTTTTTCCGGCACAATGACGGCTTCAGCCCCATTGGCAATGGCGACATTCAATGCAATATGCCCGGCGCTGCGGCCCATGACTTCCACCAAATTGCACCGCTCATGGCTGGTTGCCGTATCGCGGATTTTGTCAATGGCATCCATTGCCGTATTAAGCGCCGTATCATATCCCAGCGTATATTCGCTGCATCCAATGTCATTGTCAATGGTACCGGGTATCCCAATCACCGGGAACCCAAAGGAAGCCATATCTTTGGCGCCGCGGAAGGAACCGTCGCCGCCGATGACCACCAATGCATCCAGCCCAAAAATACGCGCTACCTCAATCCCTTTTTTAATACCTTCCTCGGTGGTAAATTCCTTGCAGCGCGCAGTCTGCAAAACCGTGCCGCCCCGCTGCAAAATATCCGACACATCCCGCGCGCCCAAATCGTCAATTTCCCCGGCAAGCAGCCCGGCATATCCTTTTTTAATCCCCATCATGCGGTATCCATAATGAATGCCGCAGCGGACAACTGCACGGATCGCCGCGTTCATGCCCGGCGCATCGCCGCCGCTGGTCAATACCCCGATCGTTTTTACTTTTTTTCCCATGGTTCCTACCTCCCGCCCCAGATATTTCATTTGTTTAAAATCCAATATCAATGATAATACCATGCGCCTCGCTGACTTCAGCTTCTGGTACCAGTACTTCGTAACAGCCATCCTCAGCCTGGCTCACCGGACGCAGCCGCACCAATATGCCGCCGGTTTCCAATGCACTGCGCAGCGACTGGGCAGCCTCCTGGTTTTGTGCAATATATACCACTGTCCACATAAACCTCTACCCCCGTACTTCCTTGCCGCTGCGTTCCGCACGGATTTCACCGTGCTTGGTGTAAATGACAGCGTCGCCCTTGACCTTCATTGCCGTAGTTATTTCGGTAAACTGCGCAATAAACACCTGGCCTTTATCCAAAATTTCCGTATGGTGGAATTTGGTGTCCCGGCCGCGTGTCAGCCCCATAACATTCACGCCGTCTTCCAATGCTTTGATAACAATATAATCACTCGCTTGATAATCCATCCCGTACCCTCCATCTGCCCGTCTTTCCGGACGCAGGATTTTTGTTTTGCCGTTATATTCCCATGTTATATTATATGATTCTGCCCAAAAAAGCAACACTTTTTTCAAACTTTGGCGGATTTGACCAACACATTTTCATCCCCAAATACAGCAGACAGCGAAGAAAGCAGTGCATTGCAGAGTTCAACCCCTGTACGGGCGCGGAAATACCGGCCGGACTCTTCCACAAATACCGTAAGCGGCGCTTGCCCGGCAAACATCTTGACCGATTCTTCCACCTGCGGCGCCGCGGAAGCGTCTTTGACCCGCACATACACGCCCAGATGCGGCGGGAGCTGCAATTTAGACAGCGCATAAGCCGCCTTGAGCTGAACGCTCACTTCTTCTTCTGCCCCGCCGCCCGACACAGTGCCTTCCACCAGCAGCGGGATACCCTCGCGCAGCAACGACCCGTATTTTTGTACCACGCCAGAAAAAGCCACCAGCTCCACATGGGTATAAAAGTCCTCAAAGGTCATCACCGCCATTGCCGAACCGTTTTTGGTATAGCGGTCTTTGCGGCGGGAAACCAGGCCGCACAGCCGCACAGATGTCCCTTCGGGCGGCGGGGCCTCATAAAGCGCGCCAATGCCGGTAGGCGAAAAAGCCTTCATTTTTACCCGCCATCCATCCAAGGGGTGCCCGGTCAAATACATTCCCGCATATTCCCGTTCCAGACGCAGCTTGTCCATATCCGGGAAATCTTCCACCCCTTCCGGTACTGTCTCCGCCGGGGGTACACCGCTGGAAGCCGGCCCGCCGCTAAAAAAGGACATCTGCCCCGCCGCCCGCTCCCGGGCCTGCACAGATGCACGGTCTATCAGCTTTTCATAGCACAGCATCAGCGCACGGCGGTTGGGGTGCAAACTGTCAAATACCCCGCACGAAATGAGCACCTCCATTACCCGCTTGTTGAGTTCCTTACCCGCCATGCGGTCGATAAATTCCGGAAAGGAGGCAAACGGGCCGTTTGCCTCCCGCTCAGCCGCCATGGCGTCAGGAAACGCATAGCCGACATTTTTGAGTGCCGACAGGCCAAACCGCACATGCCGCCCCTCTGCGGTAAACGCCGCAACGCTTTTATTGACGTCAGGCGGCAGCAGCCGGATGCCATATTTGGAAAAATCCTCGATATACCGCGCGACCGTCTGCGAACTCCCCAGCAGGCTTTTGAGCAGGGAGGCCAAAAACTGCGTCGGGTAATGGCATTTCAAATACGCCGTGCGGTATGCCACCACCGCATAGGCCGCTGCATGGGATTTGTTAAACGCATAGTTGGCAAAATCAGTCAGCTCGGCAAAAATGGCTTCCGCCGTCTGCCGGTCCACCCCGTTTTTGGCGCAGCCGCGCAAAAAAACCTCTTGTTCCTTTTGCATTTGGTCATATTTTTTCTTGCTCATCATGCGGCGCACCAAATCGGCCCGGCCCAGCGAATAGCCCGCCAAATCGCGCACAATGGCCATCACCTGTTCCTGGTATACCACCGTGCCGTAAGTAGGCTCCAAAATGGGCCGCAATTTTTCATGCCGGTAAGTAATCCCCTCCGGGTGCGCGCGGTTTCGCAAATACAGCGGGATCTGATCCATCGGGCCCGGCCGGTAGAGGGATATCGCTGCGATAATATCTTCTAGGCTCTGCGGCTTGAGCTGCCGTAAAAACCGCTTCATCCCCCGGCTTTCCAACTGGAACATCCCATCGGTGTCGCCGCGGCCGATCATGGCAAATACCGCCGGGTCTTCTATGTCCATCTGTGCAGGGGAGAAGGACGGATCGTTTTTTTGAATCAAATCCACCGTATCTTGGATGACCGTCAAATTGCGAAGCCCCAAAAAATCCATTTTAAGCAGCCCCAGCCGCTCCAGCGTACCCATAGGATACTGGGTCAAAAGGCCGTTATCGCCGGTTAAAACCGGCACATAGTCAAACAGGGGCCCATCGGTAATGACAATCCCCGCCGCATGGGTGGACACATGGCGCGGGAACCCCTCTAGTTTCAAAGCAATATCCAGCATCCGCCGTACCTGCGGATTGGTGTCATACATATGTTTGAGCTCCCGGCTCTGCGCCATCGCCTGCCCGAGGGTGATGTGCAGCTGCCCGGGCACCGCCTTGGCCGCCGCGTCCACCTCGGCATAGGGAAGTTCCAGCACCCGCCCCACGTCGCGGATAACCGCCCTGGCCGCCATGGTACCAAAAGTTGCAATGTGCGCCACCCGGTCGGCGCCATATTTTTGCGTCACATAATCAATCACCTCATCCCGGCGCACATAGCAAAAGTCAATGTCTATATCCGGCATGCTCACCCGCTCGGGGTTCAAAAACCGTTCAAACAAAAGCCCGTGCGCAATGGGGTCTACCTCGGTGATATCCAGCGCATAGGCGGCCAAACTGCCCGCCGCGCTGCCCCGGCCCGGCCCCACGGCAATGCCGTGTTCTTTGGCATATTTTATAAAATCCCACACAATGAGAAAATAGTCCACAAACCCCATGGACTGGATGGTATCCAGCTCGTAATCCAACCGTTCTTCCAGTTCCTGGGTTACACCGCCGTATTTTTTTTGCAGCCCTTCCATACACAGGGCGCGCAAATAAGCGCCATTGTCTTTCACACCGGGAGCGGCGAATTTTGGCAGGTACCGGTGGGAAAAATCCAGCTCCACCCGGCATTTCTCCGCTATTTTTTCGGTATTGTCGGCCGCGCCGGGAAAACCGGCAAACAGCGCGCGCATTTCCGCCTCTGATTTCAAATAATATGCATCGCCGGAAAACCTGAGACGGTCGGGATCGTTAAATTTTTTCCCAGTCTGGATGCAGGTCAGCACATCCTGCATCTGTGCGTCAGATTGGTCTACATAGTGGACGTCGTTTGTGCACACCAATCCCACGCCCAGCTCCTGCGACAGCCTGGCCAGCCCCAGCCGCACGGCCTCTTCCTCTGCAAGGCCGTGGTTTTGGATTTCTAAATAAAAATCCTCTTTGCCAAAAATACCAAGATACCGCCCCGCCACCTGTTTGGCCTTTTCATAGCCAGACTCCAGCAGCGCGCGGGGAATATCGCCGTTCAGGCACGCAGATAAGCAAACCAGCCCCTCGTGGTATTGCTCCAGCAGCTCAAAATCCACCCGCGGCTTGTAGTAATAGCCCTCGGTAAACCCGCGGGAGGACAGCGCCATCAGATTGCGGTAACCCGTTTCGTTTTTCGCCAGCAGCACCAAATGGCCCGGCTTGGAATCCAACCCATGCGTTTTGTCCGCCCGGCCGCGCGGGGCGGTATAGAGCTCGCAGCCAAGGATGGGATTGAGCCCCGCCGCCCTTGCCGCCAAATAAAAATCTACCACGCCGTACATTACGCCGTGGTCAGTAATGGCAATGGACGTCATGCCCAGTTCCTTGGCCCGCGCAATCAACGCTTCTATCCGCGCTGCGCCGTCCAGCAGGCTGTATGCCGTATGCACATGTAAATGGGCAAACCCCATCCTTCCTTCCTCCTTCTTTTTTAAGAAAGCTGCTGCGCAAGCGCAGCCAGCTTGCGCAGCCGGTGGTTGACCCCCGACTTGCTGATTGGCGGCTGCAAAAGCTGCCCAAGCTCGGTGAGCGACAGCTCGGGGTTGTCCAGCCGCAGTATGGCAATATCTTTTAAATTCTGGGGTAGCCCATCCAGTTTCCCTTGTTTTTCCAACCGTTTGATACTTTCAATCTGCCGCATGGATGCCGAAACGGTTTTTTCCACATTGGCGGTCTCGCAGTTGACCTGCCGGTTGACATTGTTGCGCACCTCTTTGACAATGCGCACATTGTGGTATTCCATCAGCGTATGGTATGCCCCGATGGCCGCCAGCAAATCGGCAATCTCTTCGCTGTTTTTAAAATACAGCACATAGTTGGACTTGCGTACAATGGTTTTGGGTGTAAATTCCATCCCGCGCAAAATACTGTCAAAATCACGGCTGAGCACATAGTGGTGGGTGACAAATTCCAAATGGTAGTGCTTTTCGGGATGGATGAGCGACCCGGCGGTCAAAAACGCCCCGCGCAAAAACGACTTTTTGCAGCAGCTTCGATTGAGCTTGTCCGCTTCCACATGGAAATGGACCAACGTTTGCAGGCCGGCGCCAGGGCCGAGCAGCCCTACGCCGCGCAACACCTCCAGCACCGTTTCCTCCCCCGAAAGGCGCACCTGGCACAGCGGCGCGCGCTGCAAATCCAGCGACGCCGCAATGCCAAACGCATATTTGATAAGCTCATACACCCGCTTGGCAACCCGTGGATTTTCAGTGCTCATCACCAGGGTGCCGCCGCGCAGACGGCCGCAAAAACAAATCACCGCCAAAAGCTCTGCCTTGGCGCAGCAGCCGCCGGTAATGGGCAGCGAGGCAATTTCATTTTTGGTATCGGATGAAAAAGACATGGCGGTTCCCTTCAATCCTCCAGTAATTCTGCAATGGCCTGCGCCAGCCGCCGGTAGTCGTGGCGCGCATAGCCCTTGGATACATCCAGCAGTTCCCGTTCAACCAGCTTGACGCCGCTGCCCGCAAACCTGCCGGCGTCCACCTCTACCGGCGCAGAATGCTCAGCTTTGTATTTTTCCCGCAGTTCCTCCGGGACCGCCTGGGTGTTGGCAAGGCACACATCGATGATTCCCCCGCCCGCGTGCGACGTTACCGCTTTTACATGGTCAAAGGCGGTCATATCCTCGCTTTCGCCCATCTGGGTCATCACGTTGCACACATACACCGCGCGCGCACGGCTGTTTAAAATGGCCTCGGGAATGCCCTCCACCAGCAAATTTGGAATGATACTGGTGTACAGGCTGCCCGGCCCCAGCAAAATGAGATCCGCCTCCCCAATGGCCTCCAGGGCGGCGGGCAGCGGGGCGGGCCGCTCCGGGATCAGGGCCACGTGGTCAATGCGGCAGTCCTGCTCCTTTTTCACGCTGTAAATGCTGGACTCCCCC
>CALGRC010000158.1 GCA_937959315.1 uncultured Clostridia bacterium
TCTTACCGGGACTATGTGGAAGCACAGCTGGATTTGAACCAGCAGGTGTTTGAAGCCAAAAAGGCCCAGCACCAGGCGTATTTGGAGCAGATTGAAGAGGAAAAGCGTGCGGTGGACGAGCAGGCGCAGGCGCGTTTGGACGCACTGGACGAAGCGTATCACGCACAAAGGGCTGCGCGGTCGCGCGCATCGCGCCGGGAGGATTTGCAGCAGCTCCGGGCGCAGGAGGCGCTGTATGAAAACGCGCAGACCAAAGAGGGGAAGGACAGGCTGTCTCAAATCCGCGAGGAAATAGAGCGGCTGGAGGAGCAGGAACGGCAGGCGCGCGAACAGGCGCAGTATGAGCGGCAAAGGCAGGAAATATTGGAGGAGGCAGAAGCGCAAAAAGCGCAGCTAGACCGCCAGGCAGAGCGGGAAGCGCTGTCTATGGGGCTGTATTACGATGCAGATACCGGCGATTACCGCATGGTAAACCAGGCCAGGGAGGCCTTTTCGGGTACGCTGGAGCAGCAGCGGAAATTTGCAGCCGACTCCAATGCGGAACTGGCACAGTATACGACCGGGCTCAATGCCATCATGCAGCAGTCGTTCAACACGCTTTCTGACGGGCTGACGGAAAACTTTGCAGCGTTTGCAAAGGGGATATCGGCGATAAAGGAGCAGATTTTTACCGATGTGGCGGCGGTAAACGGGCTGGACTTTTCGCGGTTTTCCGGGTATGGCGGCAGTGTGGACAATTCGCATTCCACCAGCGTGGTGTATAACGACTATGGAAGCAAGACCATTCAGGGCGCCGGCGGCGTGGCTGACTGGTTTGGCGGCATTGGGAATTTGAAGGCAAAGGGGCTGAGGATTTCATGACAGATTTGTTGCTGGACGGGTTTACATTTGGCGGGCGGCACAGCTTGGACGATATGGAGCTGTATACGGTGCTCAAAAGCAAGCCGCTGTTTGCTGAGCCGAAAACCGCCTATGATGAGATGGGCGGAATGGACGGCGAGCTGGATTATAGCCGGTCTAATCCTAAAAAGCGTCTGTTTTTCCGGCCCCGGCTGATTGAATATGAATGCCATTTTATCGGTGACCGCGGGGATATGGAGTCGCTTTCGCTTAAAAGCCGGGAGATTGCGCAGTGGCTGGTGGGCGCGGGGCGTTCTAAGCTTATTTGTGACGACGAGCCGGATGTATTTTACCTGGCCGCAGTGGCAAATTTGTTTAACGTGGAAGCGGTGACAAGAGAGAGCGGAAGCTGCCCGCTGGTATTCCGGTGCGACCCCTACCGGTATGCGCTGCGGGAGGTGACAGTTTCGGCCGAAGCGTCCAATGGGTCGCAGGTACGCACTGTCAACCGCGGGTATTATGTGCCGCCGGTGATTGCCATAACCGGCGAGGCACCGTCAGGCGTGACGCTGACACTCGGCGATGTGTCGCTGTCTACCACGCAGGCGATTACCGGCAGCGCAGTGCTGGAATTTGATATGAATACCATGATGATTACAAAAGACGGCCTGCCAATCAACCACACGGCGCAGGGGGCGTTTTTTGAGTTTGCCCCTGGGGAAAACAGCGTGACGCTGACTGGGGAAGGATTGAACGCGCAGGTGACCGTCCGCTACCGACCGCGGTATTTGTAAGGAGGGAAAAACGTGGAGTATCCGATTTTTTACGCAAAAGATGAGACGGACTTTTCCACCCTTGGCGCGGTGGCTGACGAGGCTTGGGATGTGTGTATTCACGAGGTCATCAATGGGGAATATACCCTGACCTTTTCCATGCGGCGGGACTGCCCGGCGTGGGATATGGCGCAATATGATAATTTGGTGCTGTGCGCGGGGCAGATGTTCCGCGTCCGAGGCCTGGAGGAGGGGCGGGAGCAGGATGGCTCGCTGACTGCGTCGGTATCCTGCGTACATGTGTGGTATGAAGCGGCAGACTGCAAATATATCCCGCACGCCTATACCCAGTCGGGGGAGGAACAACTGGACGGATGGATTGACAAGGAACCCCGCTGGATATTGGAGGAGGCGTTTTCTGATACGCCGTTTACGGTGGGGGAGGTGGATATTTCCACGCACACCGACATTTTTGCATCCAAGACCAATCCGGCTGCCATTGCGGCGCAGCTGGCTGAACAGGTGGAGGGCGAGCTGGTGCGGGATGGTTATACGGTTGGATTGGTCAGGCAGCTAGGGGACAACAATGGGGTACAGGTACGCTATGGGAAAAATTTGCGGACGGTACACCGGGAAATGGATGACACAGCAGTGGTCACGCGGCTTTACCCATATGGGCAGGACGATTTGGACATTTCCACCGTCAACGATGGCAAGCCGTATCTGGAAAGCCCGCTCATTGGGCAGTATGGGTATATCAAGTGCGGGACGGTGGATTATTCTGATTTGGACGATCCGCAGGCGGTGCTGGAAAAGGCGCAGAAGGAATGGAGTACGCAGGAGCGCGACGGCATTGATAAGCCGCGTGTGACCTATACGGTGGAAGCGACGGAGTTTTCCGGCATTGCGCTGGGCGACCGGGTTCGAGTCATCGATGAAGATTTAGGGCTGGATATTTCTGCACGTGTGGTGGAACTGGAGTGGTATCCATATGAGCCGCAGCGCGGGAGCGTGAAATTATCCAATTATAAAAACCTTTCTGTCAGCTTGGCCGAGCAGGTGACGCAGCAGGCGGCACAAGTGGATAAAATAACCGACAGCAACGGCAATGTGATGAGCCAGTATTTGGACAATGTGCGCGGCAAGCTGCAAAGCGAGGTAGAGGAAAATATCCAAAAGCGGCTGACAGTGCATGAGTTTGGGGATATCTGGGTGGATGATTTGGCCAACCCGCGCAAGGCCATGGTGATATCCGATGGGATTTTTGCGGTGGCCAACAGCAAAAAGGCAAACGGAGACTGGGACTGGCGGACCATTGGCACAGCGGACGAGTTTATGGCAGATACCATCAACGCCGACTGGATCAATGCCGGGTATATCAATACCAGCTGTATTGATATCCGTTCAGAGGACGGCAGCGCCAAGCTATCGGGCAATGCCCTTACCATTACCACTTCCGATGGGTTTTCAGCAGAGATGTCCGGCGACGATGGGTTTACCTATATTTATAAACGGGATAGCGCCGGCAATCCTTATGATTATGTGCAGTTAGACCATAGAGGGCAGCGCAGGTATTGGCACGGGGCCTTGATTCCATCCACCTATCAGTTTGCCAAAGGGCAGGTAACCTGTGAATTTTCTTCTTACCGGGATTTTTCTTTTGGCTTGGTACAATTGCACGGCGCAGCATGGCAGGAAATTGCGCGGCAGTATAATGCGATTTATGAGGATACTTCCCTGTCAAGCAGCGAAAAAATTGAATTGATGCAGGCAATGGTGCAGTGGAGTGTGACGCCCATCCGGCTGATTGGGATGGCAGAGGCGGGTGCGGTGGTGCTGCACAGTGAGTTTATGACGGTGACATTGAACGGCATAATGTTGCCGGAAATCATAGAAATTTCTAGTGATGGTACAAAGGTTCAGACCTATCGGCAAAATGGGACCAACTACAATGAAACCTTCTATTATGACGGGGCGATGCTGCGTTACTTTGGTACTGGCGGATATGTGCGCGGCGCCGGGCAGGCGGACAATGAATGCCTGAGTGTGGAGGCCAGCTATGATTTAGCGGTAACGCTGGATGTAGAATATCCAGCAGAGTAAAATATGGCGCGTTCCCTTGCGTTGCGCGCGGAAATGGAGCGGTTTATGGACGAATTGAGAAAAATATACCATGTCGTTTTTGACATGTACGAGAAAAAACCATATAAAACAGATATGTATTTCTGGCAGGGGGATGTCAATGCTTATCAAATTGACATGCAGTTTACCCAGACGGGAAATCCGGTGACATTTGCAGACGGGACGACGGCGACTGTGACCATTTGCCGCGAAGATGCACAGGTAACGCAAAAGTTGGCGGTGGTTGATTGTGCGGCGGGGGAGGTCTCTTACACGCCTGATTCACTGGATTTGGGATTCCCCGGGAAATGTCTGGCGACGGTGGAATTGTATAACGGCGATACGCGGCTGACCTCGACGGCATTTGTTTTCGATGTGCTGGAACATCCTGATGGGGAACTTGTGGACGAGCAGCAAAACGTTGATGTGTTGACACAACTGATTGCACAGACGACGGCTTTGCAGGAGTCGGTGCAGGAACTAGGCGAAGCCACGCAAGCGCAGGGGGACTATGCCAAAGAACAGGGCAATTATGCGAAGGATACGGCAGACCAGATTTTGGAGGACAAGGCGGCCGGATTGTTTCAAGGAGAAAAGGGCGAGACCGGCCCCGCAGGGCCTACGGGAGCGACAGGGCCGGAAGGGCCGCAGGGTCCCAAAGGGGACACCGGCCCGCAGGGACCGCAGGGGGAACCAGGCCCGCAGGGACCAGCGGGAGCGGGAACCGACCGGTTATGTGACGGCAGCGGAATAAAAGCGATACAGCAGAATGCAGGGGGGAATGAAGCGGCTGGGGAATGTGCAGCGGCGCTGGGG
>CALGRC010000159.1 GCA_937959315.1 uncultured Clostridia bacterium
AAACGCACCTTGCAACTGCTTTGGGAATGGAAGCGGCAAAACACCGGTTTTCTACTTACTACATAAACTGCCATACATTGATAGAACAGTTAAAAAAAGCACATTACGAAAACAGACTGCCCGACCGGCTGAAAGTTCTGGCGAAATACAAGCTGCTGATTATTGATGAGATCGGTTATTTGCCAATGGATATACAGGGCGCCAACCTCTTTTTTCAGCTCATAACCAGAAGATATGAAAAGGTTTCAACGATTTTTACATCAAACAAAACTTTTTCACAGTGGAACGAGGTTTTTGCTGACGTTACTATCGCCTCAGCGATTCTGGACAGGGTGCTTCACCACTGCACCGTAATCAACATTAAGGGAGAAAGTTACCGCCTGAAAGAACGAAAAGAATTTATGAGGCAAAAACAACGCATTGTTAACACTCTTTTTGAACAAGGAAACTAATATATTTTTTCGTCAAAAACATGCAAAATTTCTTCGGCGTTTTCCTACATTTTTACTTTGGTATTGACAGCGCATGATGGATAGCATATCTACTTTTGCTGTTCCTGAAACAACAATAAAATGCCATGGCTGCCTGTTTTTAGAAGAAGGTGCTTGTATGCCGGCTCTGATAATTTTTTCAATGATTTCCTTTGGAACGGGCTGGTTTTTATATTTTCGTATACTTCTCCTTTGTGAAATGGGGGAGTACAATGGCATCGCCGCCTTTCGCTGTCGTTAAAAAATCTTACCTATTATAGTTTTCCTGATTGCCATGTTTTTAGAATCGATGCAATTGCCGCACCAATTCTTTTCCTTCGGCATGGCCTTCATCATAGAGTTCTAACAAAGCCGGTACATGATTTCCTGTGGTATTGGTGATTTTGAGCGGCTGCTGCGGCCGGATAATGATTGCCTTCCCCTCACGTTCTAAACGTTCGCATAAAGCAAGCTGCCGGTTGTATGTCTCATGCCGGTGTAAAAGAGCGTCTATAATAGCTGGGTTGTTTTTATAAAACAATTTGAGCAAACGTTTATATTGGAAAGGGGGTTTGATGTATCCTTGATTCCGCGTCAGTATGATGACATGAAAAGTATTGCCGTCTGCAATGGATTTTTCAATCGGGATAGGGGCGCCAATGCCGCCGTCCAGCAATTGATATCCCTGGTAGGTAACAATGGGCGACAGGATGGGCACAGAGGCAGAAGCAATGTTTGCTTCTAAGCCTGGTGTGATATCCTTTTTTTCAAACCAAACGGTTTCCCCGGTGATGCAGTTAAAAGCGCCGGTTAAAAATTGGACATTGCAGTTCTGGAAGATCTCCCAATCAAAAAATATATGTTTTTGCGGTACGGTATGAAATATAAAATCTAGGTTAAACATAGAGCGGTGGAAGAGCAAATTGCGTTTGCTGACATACCGATGATCGCCTACATAGTATTCAACAATCTGGCGGCTGCGCAATTTCTGCCCTGCAATATAGGTCAGCGCGTTTGCGGCGCCAGCCGATACACCAATGATGTAGGGGAACATAATACCGGCATCCATAAACGCTTCAAATACCCCGGCACTGTAGAAGCCCCTGGTGCCGCCGCCTTCGCAGACCAGTGCATACCCTTTGGGCATTATAAATTGCGGGAGCTTGCCAGGGATTGGCGGATGCGTATAGGTGGTATGTGGCATATGATTAGTTCCCCGCGCAGCCATGTTTATCCTCGCCGCAGGAATGGTGGCCGCATGAGTGCCCGTTTTCGTGGTGATGGTCGCATGTGGTGTCAGGATCATAGCGTAAAGAGCCGTCCAGCAGTGCCTGTACGTTTTGGTCTGCATTGCCCGATACGCCAGGGTAAATTTTAATATTTTCCTGTGCAAGGGCTGTGCGTGCGCCGCCGCCGATTCCGCCGCAAATCAAGGTATCTACGCCATGGGCGGATAACAGTTTGGCCAGTGCGCCATGACCGCTGCCTGTGGTATCCAGCAGCGCGGTTTTTTCAATGGTATGGCCTGTTACCTGATACAGTTTGAATTGTCTGGTATGGCCAAAATGCTGGAATACAGTTCCATTTTCGTATGTGACTGCAATTTTCATACAAGATTCCTCCCTTTGTGTTTGACAATGCAAATGCAAACATTGTTTTTTTTGACATCCTTTGCCGCATGGTGTTTGAAAATGGTTGTGAAGCACATAGTCGCCGCCGGAAATAGTCAGCCGTTTTGCATGGACAAGCGCATCGGCAATTTGATAGCGCGCTGTGTTATACATGCTTTGTACCGTGGTGCGGGAAACGCCCATTTGCCTGGCGCATTCCGCCTGGGTAAGCCCTTCTAAATCAATGAGCCGGATGGTTTCGTATGCGTCCACCGTTAACTTAGTTTCCCCATTGTCTGTAGGGATATTGGGAATAAAACCATGGTTGTACGGTTCACAGCAAACATATCGTTTTTTTGGCGGCCGCGGCATTTTGAACCCCTCATTTCTGGCATATGTCAAAAATAGTATAGCAAAAGTTTTTTGGGTTGTCAATGCTTTTTTATTCCGGGAAGTCTTGATTAATCCCTGTGTTTTTGATATAATAAATAAATTCAATAAGTGTATGGATGGCGATAGAATCAGCCTAATCGTAAAGGGGTGTCAAAGGACCATGGACCAACAAAAAAAGAGTGAAATTTCGAATTTTTGGTATTATCATAAAGTACATATGATCGTGGCATTGCTTGTCGTTGTGGTCTTAGCGTTTACCATTTATGATTGTCAGAACAAGGTAGAACCGGATATATCAGTGCGCGGGATCCTAAATACATATGTATCGGAAGAAAGCAGGACGGCCTTTGAACAGGCTTTATATCAGTCTGGATTGGTAACGGATTTGAATGGTGATGGCAAGCAAAATTGCTTGGTTCAGTTCCTTGCTGTGCCGGACGAGGTGCAATCGGAGCAAGATGCCGCCGTCAATATGCAGGTTACCCTAGGGTTTGCAGCAGATGATGCAGTTTTGTATCTTATCAATGAAGAATTTTTAGAGCTGTATGAAGAGGATGGGATTTTTGGCGATATGTCTGGATTTATACAGCAGTATGGGGGTTCGCAGGAAGACTGCTATGTGGCGGAAAGCGGCGAAGTGATTGGAATCAGCTTGCAGGGCAATCAACTGTTAGAGGGCTGCGGGCTTCCGACAGATACTTTGTATATGGCCAAACGGGTGATGCGCGCCAACGAGGAAGGTGATGAAGAAAAAGAATCTATGTTTGCTCAATCTATGCAGATTGCGGGGTACTTATACACACAGGGATGACAGACAGTTGAAGGACGGTGACGGCTATGCAGGCAGTGGGGCAGGTTTGTACGGAAACGTATGAAGCAATGCTTTCTGAATATGCAGAGACAAAAGACGCTGCATTGCGGGGAAAAATCATCGAGCATTATTTATATATTCCAGAAATCATTACCAAACGGTACGCCAACCGCGGTGTGGAATATGACGACCTTTACCAGGCTGCCTGCGTGGGGTTGATTCATGCGGTAGACCGGTTTGATGCGTCAAAGGGGGTAAAATTTTCTACCTTTGCAATGCCAACGGTATTGGGGGAAGTAAAAAAATATTTCCGCGATCGGGGGTTCTTAATTAAACTGCCGCGCAAAATATACGAGGTGTTTCAAAAAGCCAACCGTATCCGGCTTTCGCGCGAACAATACGACGGATATGTGCCAACGCTGGATGAATTGGCAAAAGCGCTGGATATGCCCCAACAGCAGTTGAGCGATTCACTGATGGCAACATCAGCGTCTAATATCCGTTCCTTGGAACAAGCGCTTGGCACAGATGAAGACATTGCATTATCCCAGCTCATTGGCGTGGAAGAAGATGCATTTTTGGTAATTGAAAACCGCGAATTTTTATGTGCAAGCTTACGGACACTCAGCCGGGAAGAAAAAAAATTGTTGGTCGCACGCTTTTATAAGAACAAAACACAGAAGGAAATAGCCGGCGAGTGGCATGTTTCGCAAATGTATATCTCACGGCTGGAACGCAAAGTGCTGGAAAAATTAAAAAAACTGTATTTGGAATAGAGAGGGATGAGCCAATGCTCATCCCTCTGCTGATGGGAAAGGTGATGTGGTACAAATGATGGAAGTATGGCTGGAAAAGCTGGATACTTTGGTGTTGTTCCGCCATTTGCTGGATGATCCAGTAATTGCGCGGTTCCGTACGCTGCTTTCGGAAAGGAGCGCTTGCGCGTATGCAGCATTTGCTGCGGCCCTTTTTGTGCATACCGATAATTTTAGCGATTATCTGTTAAATTGTGTGCTGGAAGATGAAAACTTTTATATGCGCGGCCGGGCGGCAGGGAAACAATTTGGTGCGGAAATAGAAGCTTCCCTGAAGCGGGAATTAAATCTGTTGTCTCAATTGGCCGTGGTGGAAGGGAAAGAATTGCAGTCAGAACTTTCCAGTCAAATAGATTTGCCCTGCTGGCGGACCGGGAAGTATGACTTTTTCACTGTTTATTGCAAGCGCATGCGGGAAATTGGCAAACATGGGTATGGCATATTTGCCAAATATCATATGTTTATGATGAAAGATCAGCAGTTGGTTCCTGTGAAGAACCCGGATGATACGAGTTTGGATGTATTTAGCGGGTACGAGTTGGAACGGCAAGCGGTAATAGGCAATACCCGGGCGCTTTTGGAAGGGAAACCGGCGGCTAATGTACTGTTGTACGGTGATGCGGGTACTGGCAAATCGGCAACGGTGAAGGCGCTGGCCAATGCATTTTGTCAAGATGGTCTGCGGTTGATTGAGCTAAAAAAAAGCCAGCTCTATCAAATTCCGGAGCTGGTAGACCAATTGTCAGAGAATCCCTTGAAATTTATTTTGTTTATTGATGATTTATCGTTTACAGCAAACGATGATAATTTTGCTGCGCTCAAAGCAATTTTGGAAGGATCGGTGTCTGCAAAGGCGCCAAATGTAGTGGTATATGCCACCAGTAACCGCCGGCATTTGGTAAAAGAAACTTTTTCCGGCCGGGAAGGGGATGACATCCATCAGACAGATACCATGGAAGAGCTGTTTTCCCTTTCTGATCGCTTTGGTTTAAAGGTTACGTTTATGCGCCCAGATAAAGAACATTATTTGCAATTTGTCCTTCATCTAGCATATATCAGCGGCATAAATCTGGAACAGGAGGCGTTAGACCGGGAAGCAGAAATTTTTGCCTTAGGGCGGGGCGGGCGTAGTGCCAGGGCGGCAAAACAGTTTATCGACTCCCTCTTATCCCGCTAGAAAATAGAGCTGATGACTTTTACGGCACAGCCAATGATATCCGACTGCATAATGGAAACCTGCAGAGGTTTATATTTGCGCAGCTCGCTGTTGGGGCTGAGCGTAAGCATACGGTCTTTTTGTACCACGCGGCGTATGTGGGCCAGGCCGTCGGCGATCACTAAGTAAATGCGTCCGTTATTGATCTCGGTTGCCCGGCGGAAAATAACATAGTCTTTTTTGAAGATGTGATCCACTGCCATGGAGTCATCCCAAGCTTGAATGGCAAAAAAAGTGCCGTCATGTAATTCGGCCGATTTTGGCAGTTCAATCATGCTTTCTGCGTTGATTTCTGTTCCGTGGGTTAATGCGTCTTTATCCAAATGGTTGAACACGGGAATCCGGATGCCTTCGGCATATTGCGCATACCGTTCCCGCAAGTCGGTTTCCCCTAGAAGGTATCCGGTGCTGACATTGAAGGCCTGTGCCAGCCGGCGCAGGTTTTTGGTTGTGGGGGTAGAATAGGATATTTCATAATTTGATATGGTTGTTTTCCCCACGCCAATCAGATCGGCAAGCTGCTCCTGTGTCAGGTTTTTTTCCATGCGCAAGTCATAAATGCGCTGTGCAAATAAATCATTCATATTTTTTCACTTCCTTTAATAAAAAGTCGCCAGTGTTGTCGGTTGGGTTTATGATTACGGTTTCTAACAAATGATGTAACATCGTTCCAATTTGTTTTTGCTGGACGCCGGCCTTCAAAAGGTCGTTCCCATTAACAGCCAGATGCTGAATGAGATACGGTTCACGGTTATGTTCAATATCAAAATAAAGCTGTTCCACTTCCCGCAATATTGCGTGTTTTTGCGCTACTAGATGGGGGGCTTGTGCAGCGGCGTCTGCACGTTGTATTTCCAGTAAATCCAAAAACAAATCTTTTCCGCCCAAGCGATGCAGCCATTGTTTGATTTGGACGCGGCTGGGTTTTAACCGGTCGTCATGATAGCGGACAAGCGTTAAAATCCGTTTGCGGTCGGCGTTGGAAAAATGCAGGCGCCCCATGATATGCCCGGCAATAATTTCACTCATGATTGGATGGCCTTTGAAGTGGTCATGGCCGTTTGTGTCGGTTTTGCGGGCAAAGGGTTTGCCCAAATCATGGAATAACATGGCCCAGCGCAGCGGGAGTTCCGGACGTACCGCCTGTATGCCTTTGATGGTGTGGACGCCGACATTATAGATATGGTGGGCACAGTTTTGCGGCGTTTGGAAACACAGAAAAAACTGCGGTAAAATTTCCTGTATTAATACTGGCACAGTCATCAGCGCATCTAAGTTATCTGACAGCAGTATTTTATCTAATTCCTGTTTTATGCGTTCCCCGCTGATATAGCGGATAAGCGGAGCATTGTGTTCTATGGATGCAATGGTTGCCGGGTGGATGGAAAATCCAAGCTGGCATGCAAACCGTACGGCGCGCAGCATGCGCAGTGCATCTTCTGTAAACCGCCGGTCGGGATTGCCAACGGTTTGAATACAACGGTTTTTTAAATCGGTACAGCCGCCGAACAAGTCACAAAAACCATCATATGGGCTGTAAGCCATAGCATTGATGGTAAAATCCCGGCGGGCGGCGTCATCTTTTAAGCTGGCAGAAAAAGAAACGGCAGCCGGACGGCGGTGGTCGGTATAGTTACCGTCTATACGGTAAGTTGTAACTTCGATCGACTGGCCGAGTACCCGGACGGTGACTGTTCCATGCTGGATGCCGGTATCAATGGTCTTTTCAAACATGGCTTTGACCTGTTCGGGGCGGGCATTGGTGGTGATATCATAGTCGCTGATTGGACGGTGCAGCAGGCTGTCACGCACGGCGCCGCCTACCACAAAGCCTTCAAATCCATTGCGGTGCAGGGTTTCCAATACCTGTTCAATTTCGGGTGGAAGCGGTATGGTCAAGTTCAATGATAAAATCCCCCAATTGTTTGCTGGCGTTTGGCTTTCCAATGTCGCCTACCATTTCCGGCAGGCAACGCAGACGGGCCTGGTTGTTCATGAGTTCATAAATTGCCTCATCTATTGGAAAAGTTTTGCTCACAGCTAGCGCTAGGCCATTGTTGAGCAAAAATTCGCTGTTTCTATCTTCCTGGCCCGGGATGGGGTCAATTAATATGAGCGGAAGCCCTTTGGCTAGCGCTTCCGACACGGTGAGCCCTCCCGGTTTGGATACCATGTAATCAGATGCGTCCATCATAACGTCTACATTATCTACAAATCCAAAATTGTAAATGGTTTTTTTGGTTTGCAGTCGGTCTATCTGCCGCTTGAGATGTTTATTATTGCCGCATACGCAAAGAATTTGGAACTCTTCTTCAAGCGTATCCATTTGCTTGATATATTTTAGCATATCGCCGTATCCCATAGAACCGGTCATCATAAAAACAGTCGGCATGTCTGCGATACCGAGTAGGGCGCGTGCCTGCTGCTTGTCTATTTTCTTTGAAAATTTTTCTTCTATCGGAATGCCAAATGGCAAAATGCGTTCTAACGGGATCCCTTTTTTAAGAAGCTGGTTGTTTAGCAACGCATTTGGCGTGACGTAATAATCAATGTTTGCCGTTTCCCAAAATGGGTGAACGCAAAAATCTGTGAGGATTCCAATGGTGGTGGCATTGATGATTTGCCGTTCCTTAAAAACGGATACCAAATGTGCTGCAAAAATATGGGTTGCAACAATGACATCCGGGTTTTGCCGGGCGATAAATTTAGCAAATTGCCGTGCAACGATTTTACTGCCGACATCCACCATGGTAATCCGGTCTTCCGAGTGATCCCGCTTTTCTTCTAGCCGATAAATGTTTCCGTACATGGTAGGGGCATATTTGGTAGAAATAAGGTATCCTTTTTCCACTAATTTGCTCAAAGCCCGGTTAAAGTATTGGTAAGTATCAATAATATCGGCATTTATACCGCGGTTTTTGAGCGAATCATATACTGCGCGGGCGGTTTTGTTGTGCCCCTGTCCGGCTGTAATTGTCAAAATCAAAACTTTCATATTTAGGCTCCTCTATTTTGATACTTCTATTTTACCACAAAACAAGTAAAAATGGTAACAAAATTTTATATGCCCACATACTATAACATTGAACTTGAAAGCTTCAACAAAATTTTTCTGGAGGTGCTTTTGTATGTTAGGAAATTGTGGCGGAATGTTTGGCTGCGGGAATGATGGAATCCTGTTTTTCATTCTGGTATTCCTTCTGTTGTTCTGCGGCGGCAATAGCTGTGGCTGTGGCTGCGAAAATAATAACTGCGGCTGCTAATTTGGTATCTATTTAAAATATTTGGAGGTGTCTTGTAATGTTCAACCTGTTTGGCGGAAATTGCGGCTGCGGCGATAATTGCGGCAGCAGTACAATCCTTTGGTTCATCATTTTGTTCCTGCTGCTGTTCTTTGAGAACTGCGGGTGCGGCAATGATCGTGGGAACAATTGTGGCTGCGGCTGCTAACGGTGGCTGTTAGGATAGATTTTAATTAGGAGGTTTTGACGTATGGGAGAATGCTGCAATCCTTGCAATCCCTGCAATCCGTGTGACCCTTGCGACCGTTGCGGCGGTGGTTTTGGGGGGTTTTTAGGCGGCGGAAGCGGAAGCTTTTGGATTATTATTGCAATTATTGTTGTTATCTGGCTGATTTGGGATAACAATGACAACGGATGCTGCTGCTAGAGGCAAACGGTTTCACACAAGCAGGCAGGCGGTTGGGCCGCAGCCTTTGACAGGAGAACGATGGCTTGGTTATCCAGTGTTCTCTTCGAAAATTGGCTTTGCCAAGTAATAACAGCCCGGCATATGCCGGGCTGTTATTACTGCTTTTGTAATTCTTTATACCGTTTGATTTTTTGTGTTGTTGTTTTTTCAAACGCCGTATCCCGCACGGTGACCTGGCGGATATATTTGTACAGCGGATTGCGGTCATTGACCGCTTTGACGGCTTGTTCTGCAATGGCCTGCGCTTCCTGCCGGGTAGGTTCGCTGCCATGTTCAGCACGGATATATTCTAAATTCAGTAAGATTTGTACACATGGATATGTTTCGCCGTCCGACGGGTCATATACACCATATACCATACTTTCTAAGATATAAGGATTCCGGTTTAGTAAGGTTTCCAATTCTTCCGGGAAGATGTTTTTCCCGTTTTTGGTAACAATAACATTTTTTGCCCGACCGGTGATGTGAATAAAACCATCTGCGTCAGCATAGCCCAAATCACCGGTGCGGAACCAGCCGTCTGCAAAGGCCTGTTCGGTTGCTTCTTGGTTCTGATAGTACCCCAGCATAACATTTTCGCCGCGGCAGATGATTTCGCCTGTACCATCTCCTGATTTGCCGGCTATTTTTACATCCATGCATGGCATTGGAAGCCCGGCTGCGTTGTCCTTATAGGTTTTGTCGCGGTTGACGGCTACAATGGGGGAACATTCCGTAATACCGTAACCTTGCAGGAATGAGATACCAAAATCCCGGAACCCAGCAGCTACTTTGGGATCTATAGCGGCGGCGCCGCTGATAAACAGGCGGATGTTTCCGCCAAGGTTATTGCGCACTTGCGCAAAGAGCGGTTTGCGGACATCAATATGGATTTTTTGCAGCATACGGCTGATTTTTAATGCCATATGCAATTTTTTATCCAGATGATTTTTTTTTGCGGTGTTCCACAGGCGTTTGTACATATTTTCAAAGAGGGCTGGCACACCCAGCATCATGGTAATTTTGGCCTCTTTTAAATTGGAAGCAATATATTTGAGCCCATCGCAATAGGCGATGGTGCAGCCGCGGTAGAGCGGGCACAAAAAACCGCAGGTACATTCGTAGGTGTGATGCAGCGGTAAAACCGACAGGAAGGTATCCTTATCGTCTATGTATATCATTTGGCACATAGCCATGAGGTCGGTCATGATATTTTTGTGCGATAGCATAACGCCTTTGGGGAAAGCTGTTGTGCCGGAAGTAAACAGCAAAATCTGCATGGCTTCCGGATCAATTTCCACATTGTCATAGGAACGGTCGCCGTTTGTTATGGCCTGATATCCAGCTGTAACCAAAGATTCGAAGGTTTGTTCCCCTTCTTCTGGCTGGATAGGATCCATGCAGACGAGCAGAGGCTGTGTTTTCAGGGAAGGGGCAATAGATAAAATGGCTGGACGCAGTTTTTTGGAATAGACAATGCACGATACATCCGCCACATGCAGCAAGTTGCCGATATCTTCGGCTGGCAATTCTTTATCCAGGGGTACGGCAATACTTTTTCCGGTAACGGCAGCCAGATAGGAAACGGCCCATTCATACCGGTTTTCACTTACGATTGCAACTTTTTGCAGTCCGTGCGTTAAAAAGGCGGTGCCTAAAGCTTCTACATCTGCACCCAGCTTTTGAAAGGTAATCCCCGTATAAGGCGCCCCCTTTTCCTGTTTGACCAAAAAGGCATTTTTTGGTCCATATAAAGCAACACTTTGCTGAAGCATATCCCGGATGTTTTGGATGGTACGCACCTCGTAAAATGGATAGCTCTTAGTCTGGCCAGGCATTTAAATTCCTCCTCAAATTTGTTATGTAGTTCTTTATAAAACCAGTGACATGATACACTTATCAAGCATTTCCCTTTTCTGGAGCGTTTTGCAGAATGAAAATAAAAACTGGTTGGTCTTGGTTATCGAGATACAGTTCGACCTGGTCGCCGTCGTTTAAAATCAACCAGCCATGGCCAGTGACGTCCATGATATGTGAATGGGTAACGGAAAAAGCTTGCGGTATTCCGTTTGCAATGAGATCGAAGGAATACGCACGCATTGGCTGCTGTATGCAATTTGCAATCGTGCCGGTTTTTTGTGTGAATCCTTGTGCGGCCAAATGATGCCGCAGGGCGGTAGAAAGAATGGTGTCAAATGCAGCAGCCTGTTCATAGGGGATTTGCCTTGGAACGGAGCCTTGTTCTCCAAAACAAGTCTTCCCCGTATGGTAAAATTGTTTGGTTTGCCCATTGCGGAGGGTAACTGCGATGGTATAAGAGGAACCAAACATATCTTCGGATACCGGCTCCCCTGCCACTGTAGAGAGGCTGCCCATATAGGTTAGGATCGCTTGAATGTCCTGAGGATTCTTCACGGGGAATGGCTCAAACCAATGGAGTAGGGTTGAGGAAAGCTGGATGCTTGTTACATCATGTATGGAAATATTCCATGATGTTGGATCGGATATGGTATTGCTGGATTGAATTTGCGGCTGAAAGGTTTGCAGGATATCTGTATAAATGGGTGAACTGCCAATGAATATGCACAATATAACTGCCAGGATGCCGTGCATGAGCCATCACCGTCCGTTTTATGGTAATACTATTATATCATGGGTAAGCAATACTGGCAAGATGTTCCTGTAAGAAAAAGCCGCCTGTTCCGGTAAAACCAAAACAGGCGGCTTACTATATGGACCCGAAGGGATTCGAACCCTCGGTCTCCGCGTTGCGAACGCGGCGCTTTCCCAGCTAAGCTACGAGCCCATGCCAGATAATAGCAATTATTTCACTCAACATGTAACATCATAGCACAAATTGGCCCGTTTCGTCAAGTGTTTTTTGCTTTTTTGTAAAAAAGCCCAGGCTGTTTTTTACAACAGCCTGGGTTTTAGCGGTTCATTTCGCTTTGTGGGCCGTTCGATTTATGCGCGGTGATGATATCAAGGATTTCATCGATATCACAGGCGGACATATCGCCGCTGATGGTATTTTTTACGGCCGACATGGCATTCCCGATTTCCAGTGCCTGCTGGATATCGCCAGTTTGTAAAATGCCATATAGGACGCCTGCTAAATAGGCATCACCGCTTCCAATGCGGTCTACCACTTCGATATCGTGATAGGGTGCTTCGCTGAAAAATTGGTTGTTGTAGTACAGCTTGGAAGTGAAGCTATGCCGTGTAGGGCTTAAAACTGTGCGCATGGTAGTTGCCACAATTTTGCAGCCGTAAGAGTTGGCATACCCTTGCATAATATCCTCAAGTTTACCGGTACGCTGGAGCATTCTTCGCGAAGTTTCTTCGGATACAAACAGGATATCTACCAATGGCAGGATTTGCTCGACTGTATTCCTTGCAGCCTGTTCATTCCAAAGGGAAGCACGGTAGTTGACGTCAAAGGATATGGCTGCGCCGTGCGCTTTGAACTGCCGTATCATTTCAAAAGCTGTTTGTTTGAGCGGTTCGCCAAGCGCCAGTGATATACCGCTGATATGGAATACACGCGTTTTATCATAAATGGAAGGGTCAATTTCATCAATGGTAAGCGTGGACATAGAGGATGCGGAGCGGTCATAGATAACAGAAGATTTTCGCGGATAAGCTCCGCTTTCGTAATAATAAAGGCCTAACCGCTTGGCGGGGGATGTGTCGTATACAATATAGTCGTCACTGACATTGCCGTAGCGGATTTTATTCCGGATGAAATGGCCAATTTTATTTTCGGGCAGTTTGGTGATGATGGCAGAACGGATACCAAGCATAGCTGCGCCCGATACGACGTTAAGTTCTGAACCGCCGGCATTTTTGACAAATGTTTCGCTGTTTGAAATCAGTTCTTTCCCAGTTGGGGATAAGCGGAGCATGACCTCGCCCAGCCCAATTAAGTCAAATTCCTTTTTTTCCGCAATGAAATTCATGTATACACCTCCATGATTTAATAGGGTATTACTATTATACCGTGAATTGCCGCTGTTTTCAAGCACAAAGCTGTGTATAAAAAGGAAAGGGCTGTGGAAGTTCCCCCACGGCCCTTAAAACTGCTTCCATATAGATGAAGCTGTTGTTTTCAATCATTGGCAGAAAGAAAATAATACTTTCCAAAATTGCATCCGTACATATGATGCCACAAGCCGCAGCTTGATTTGGTGCCATCTTTCTGTTTAGAAAAGCCCCATCGCTTTCCCGATGTCAATATTTACTTCTACAACGTTTACCGTTTCATCACCAAAAACGCCTAAGAATTTGCCATCAGTATGATTTTGGATGATTTCACGGACTTGGGTTTCATCCAATCCGGACGCTTTCACAATGCGCGGGACCTGGATCTCCGCGGATTCCGGAGAGATGTGCGGGTCAAGCCCTGAACCGGAAGCGGTCAGCAGGTCGGTCGGGATGTCTTCCCGTTTCACATCCGGGTTCTTTTCCAGGAAGTTGGCAATATCTGCTTCTACGCGTTCCACAAGGGCCGGGTTGGACGGCGCATAGTTGTTGGATCCGGAACCGATCCCGGGGAATTCTGTCCCATCGTTATATGTCTGCGTCCCGTCTTCGTTTTCCTGGTAAACATTATAATGATATGCGGAAGGGCGGCTCCACAGGTAATAGTCCTGTAAAAACTCCTGGCCCACATGTTCAGCGGCAACAGGCTTGCCATCCACTTCAATCAAACTGCCGGCTGCCTGATATGGGAAAATCAGGGCGGAAATCCCGGACAAAAGCGCCGGGAAAGCCAATCCGCATATCAGCATCAGAACGACAGACACAAGCACAGCCTGGCGGGCGCTGTGCAGAAATTTTTTAGTGCGTTCCTTCATAAATCATACCCTCCTTTATAATCCAATACCAAGGCCCAGAAGTGTAATCAGCGGATGAATGATCATGTCTATGATTTTGATACCGACAAACGGCGTGATAATACCGCCGACACCAAAGATCATCATGTTGCGCAGCAATGTTTTCCCGGAAGACATGGGGCGGTATTTGACGCCTTTCATCGCCAGTGGGATCAAGCACGGGATGATGATAGCATTGAATATCAACGCCGACAGGATTGCGCTGTACGGGGTTTCCAGGTGCATAATATTCAGCACGCCCAACTGCGGGATAGCCGACATAAACATTGCAGGGATGATCGCAAAGTACTTTGCGATATCGTTTGCAATGGAAAAGGTGGTTAAACTCCCGCGGGTAATCAGCAACTGTTTCCCGATTTCCACCACTTCCAAAATTTTGGTTGGGTCGGAATCCAAATCCACCATGTTGGCAGCTTCTTTTGCCGCAGTCGTACCGCTGTTCATCGCCAACCCGACATTTGCCTGCGCCAAGGCCGGTGCGTCGTTTGTACCGTCCCCGGTCATCGCGACAATTTTCCCTTCCGCCTGCTCTTTCTTAATTACGTCAATTTTATCTTCCGGTTTGCATTCAGCGATAAATCCATCCACGCCTGCTTCTTTGGCAATGGTTGCTGCCGTCAGCGGGTTGTCGCCGGTACACATGATGGTCTTAATCCCGATGGCGCGCAGCCTTTCAAACCGTTCCACCATACCGGATTTCACAGTATCCTTCAAATAAATCACACCCAGGATACGGTTGTTTTCACTGACAACCAGCGGGGTCCCTCCGAGCCCGGAAATCTTCTCCACCTGCTGGCGTAAATCTTTCGGGATTTGCCCGCCCTGTTCTTTTACATATGTTTCGATAGCGTCTGCGGCGCCTTTGCGGATTTTTGTCCCGTCCGGCAAATCCACGCCGCTCATCCGAGTCTGTGCCGTAAATTCAATGAAATTTGAACCAGCCGTTTCAGCACTGTGATCCCCCAAATTCCGGGCCAATTCCAAAGTGGATTTCCCTTCCGGCGTTTCA
>CALGRC010000160.1 GCA_937959315.1 uncultured Clostridia bacterium
CAGATGAATACTCAAAAATAGCAAGCCTCTAACTCTTGCAATTGCCATTTTCCAGCTAGTGTCATATAATAGGCATGTTTTACAATAGATACTGGAGGGACAATCATGGGACTTTGCCGATATAGTGTTACCGCTGGAAAAAATCCGCGGGAAATAGTGCTGCTGCGGGCACTCCCTTGTAAATGGGGCCGCTGCACATTTTGTGACTATATTGACGATAACAGCACCGACCCCGCGCAGGCAGCAACTGAAAACCGGGAAATTCTATCGCACGTCACCGGTGAACTTGGCGTCCTGGACGTCATTGATTCTGCCAGTTGTTTTGACCTGCCAAAGGAAACCATGTCGGATTTAAAGCGGGTAATTGCTGAAAAAAAGATACAAAAAATGTTTACCGAATGTCACTATATGTACAAAAACCGTTTATCTGAATGGACAGCATATTTTGGCGTTAATACCATATTCCGGTGTGGCGTAGAAACTTTTGACAACCAGTTCCGCAACGACATCCTTCGCAAAGGGGCTTATTTTTCTTCCCCGGCGGAGGTTGCCCAATATTTTTCCTCTGTTTGCCTGCTGGTTGGCGTTGCCGGGCAGACAAAAGAGATGATTCAAGCTGATATTCAGGCTTTGCAAGACTATTTCCCATACGGCTGTATCAATATATTTACGCCAAATTCCACTGCCCTGCAAGCTGATGAACAGTTGATTTCCTGGTTCCGGAAAGAATATGCCTGGCTAAATGGGGAACCTCATATTGAAGTGCTTTGGCGCAATACCGACTTGGGGGTAGGATAAATGAATACAAAATTCATGGCAAGATCTATTGTAATTGCTGCTGTATACGCTGCATTAACATTTGCCTGCTATCCGCTATCCTATGGGGCGGTACAATTCCGGCTTTCTGAAGTTATGGTACTACTGGCCTTTATAGAGCCGCTTTACATACCCGGCCTTTTACTGGGCTGTTTTTTAGCCAACCTATTAGGCAGCGGCGGGCTGATAGATGCTGTGTTTGGGACACTAGCCAGCGGCATAGCGCTAACGCTGATTCGTCTGACGGCAAACCATATCCGTCAGCCGTTCATATCCCTGTTTATCGCCAGCTTATGGCCAGCGGCAACCAGTTTTATAATCGCTTTTGAAATGACAGTCATCCTGCATTCCCCCCAAGCCTTTTGGTTTTGGACTTGTATGGTCGCATTGGGCGAATTTGTAGTAGTCACCCTCATCGGGGTGCCATTGGTCCGGTTTTTGACAACAAAGCCGTACATTATGCGAATCATCCAGCAAATTCGTGAATAAAAAAGCTTTCCGGATTTTATCCGGAAAGCTTTTTTATTCGGCTGTTCAGCCTTCACAGGGCTTAAAGGTTTGGCACTGCGTCTCGGTACTGGTGCATGCCGCACGGTTTTCCACTTTAATCTGGCTCGCTGTACAGCAATCATCTGACGTATGGTAATGGCACTTCTCTGTGGCGCATTTTACGCCTTCTAATTTCTTTTCCATCATAAAAAATCAACTCCCTTTCGTTCGTTAGTATGGACGAAAGGGAGTTGCAATATACAGAAATATTTATCAGCATGCCGATTCAATCTGCGGCTTTTTTACTGTTTTCTTCAGTTGGCGCCGGTTTTCACTGCGAATGAGCTTGGGCGGTTCCAACCGGTTGACGCTTTCTTTGGTTACAATACACTTTTCGATGGTTTTATCCGAAGGCGTATCAAACATAATATCGCCCATCGTTTCCTCCATAATGGAGCGCAGGCCCCGCGCACCAGTTTCCCGTTCGATTGCCTTGTTGGCAATTTCGTCAAGCGCCTCCGGCTCAAATTCCAGCAGCACATTGTCCAGTTCCAATAACTTTTGATATTGCTTTATAAGGGCATTGCGCGGTTCCGTTAAAATCCGGATAAGTGCGTCGCGGTCTAAGGAATCCAGCGTAACTACCACTGAAAGCCGGCCGATAAACTCTGGAATCAAGCCAAATTTCAAAAAATCCTGCGGCTGAACCATGCGGAATAAATCACCAGTTTTCTTTTCTGATTTGGTCTGAACGTCTGCACCAAACCCAAGCGTTTTTTTGCCGACACGGTTTTCGATGATTTTTTCAATCCCGTCAAACGCACCGCCGCAAATAAACAAAATATTGGAGGTATCAATTTGAATAAATTCCTGATGCGGATGCTTACGCCCTCCCTGCGGCGGCACCGAAGCTACCGTCCCTTCCAAAATTTTCAGCAGCGCCTGCTGTACCCCTTCCCCGCTCACATCGCGGGTAATGGATGGATTTTCTGACTTTCTGGCAATTTTATCAATCTCATCAATGTAGATAATACCCTTTTCAGCGCGTTCAATGTTGAAATCAGCCGCCTGGATGAGCTTGAGGAGGATATTTTCCACATCCTCTCCTACATAGCCGGCTTCGGTCAGCGATGTTGCGTCTGCTATGGCAAACGGCACATCAATGATTTTTGCTAACGTCTGCGCCAGCAGCGTTTTCCCGCATCCAGTTGGCCCGAGCAACAGAATATTGCTCTTTTGCAGTTCCACATCGCCAGCAGCGTCCTGGTTTTCAATCCGTTTATAGTGATTATACACCGCTACAGACAAACTGCGTTTAGCCGCTTCCTGGCCAATGACATACTGATCTAAAACCGCTTTGATTTCAGCCGGTTTCGGCAAATCTTCAAAACCGCAAAACGGTTCCGTTTCATCATATTCACTCGAAATAATATCGCTGCAAAGCTCCACGCACTCATTGCAAATATACGCATTCGGCCCGGCAATGAGCCGTATCACCTCATCTTGTGTTTTTCCGCAAAAAGAGCAACGGAGCTGTTCATGTTCTTCGCTCATATACTTATTTACACCTCATAGGCACAAATTGCCGTCCAAATTTATTTCCTCGTTTCCATGACGTCATCTACTAACCCGTACTCCTTGGCCTGCAATGCCGTCATAAAATTGTCGCGTTCGGTGTCCGCTGCAATTTTTTCCAGCGGCTGCCCGGTCCGCTCACTCAAAATCCGGTTGAGCGTTTCCCGTGTCCGCACAATATGATCGGCATGGATTTTGATATCGGTGGCCTGGCCGCGCGTGCCGCCCAGAGGCTGATGAATCATGATTTCGCTGTTGGGCAGGGCAAGGCGCTTG
>CALGRC010000161.1 GCA_937959315.1 uncultured Clostridia bacterium
CCCCAGCGCCGCTGCACATTCCCCAGCCGCTTCATTCCCCCCTGCATTCTGCTGTATCGCTTTTATTCCGCTGCCGTTTACAATACGTTGCTTTTCCCTGGAATATACTATCCAATAAGTTCCATCATACATAATCTGGACAGGCGCATCCTCTTTTAAAAAATAAGCGCTTTCCGGTACAATATTACTGCCTGGATATTCCCGTATCCGGAACCTCTTTGCCCCCAATCCATTGACATTGAGCGTCGCGGCAGTCGAATTGCTGGTTGTGTGCGGGATTATGGTTATCGTCATGCCCGCATACAGTTCTGTCGGCGCAGGGTCTAATGTCACCGTATATGCCGTATTAGTCCCAGATGTCGTCGCTATCCACTCGTTGGCTTTATTATCCAGCGCCTCCTCCACCGCCGTCGAAATGGGCTTATTCAAATCGCTAGTGTTGTCCACGTTGGAAAGCCCTACCTGCGCTTTGGTCACGCTATGCGGATTGCTTTTGTTTCCCGTGTGCGCCGTCAGTGCGGACGCATCCGCTTTCCCGGCAACCGCGCTGTCCACCCCGGACAGCTTTGTCTGTAGCTCGGTCACCGCCTTCATCACGGTTCGCCAAAACCAGTTAAACACATTTGCCGGCGGCTTATAGCCGCCCTGGAACCCACTTTGCCGCAAATTTTCCGACGGCTCTGCCGTCGTCCCGTTTTCTGCCCAGCTGTCGTCTGTAAATTTGTTGTTAAAGTCCACGTTTCACTCCCCCTTTATATCGGTAATACCGCCTCATTTTCCGAGCTGTACAGGTCGCCGAAATAGCCGCCAATCGTGCCGTCTTCCGTATCGCAGAACCCAGATTCTTCGTCATACTCTGTTTCCGTATCCGCAAACATAAACGTACCGGTAAACAGCGCGCTCTCTATCGTTGTACACACCGGCAGCAGCTTTTTTATGATTGCCACCACCTGGTTTTGCGACAGCCCCGCCGTACCAAGGCTTCCCAGCGGCAGTTTTGTCACCTCCACCGTGCACGGCTCGTCCAGTTCTGTAATCAGCACATCAGACGGGCTGCATGCCAGCGTATAGCAAATCGCCTGCAAAATACTCGGGTAGTCGCCGCCGGAACGGTTCCGCATGATTTTTGCCCGTATCATATACCGGTATTGCGCATCTGTCGCAGGCCCGCGCGGCTGGCCAACCGACGCGCCCAAAAGGTCCAGCGTGCTGCCTGCGGCCTGTTCCAAATCCAGCGCATCCCATATTGCCTGCATATCGCTTTGGATTTTCGCATCCATCACGCGTTCTATTTCCAGCAGTTTGTAGTGCACACTGTCTTTCCCATGCCCATAGCAGTCCGGCAGGTTTTCCGCGTAGTTTGCTTTGTTAAATTTTATCATGTGACCACCTCGATGCTGATATCATCCGCAGTTGTCTTTGCAACCTGCCATGCCTCCACAGCTACGTTTTCCTCTTTGTAGCTGCTGCCGCCATCAGAAGATAATGCCAAATACGGCACGTCAACCACGCCTTCTACTGCGTGGATATGGCCGTACAGCGAGGATAAAACAACCTCCGCCCCAACGCCCAGGCCGTCGATGTAGGACACCAGATTTTTCTGTATCTGCTCTATCCCCGTTTCTTCAAACTCAGCGTCCGTCTTTATCTGGATTTTGCATTTCACGCTGACCGTCTCGGTGTGTGAAAACACAACCGTATGCGCGTAACCGCCGTCGTCGTACACCTGTACGCTCACCGGCTCGTCGCTGGTGCTGACGCTTTTGACGCCAACCGGTTTTTTGGAAAAAATCGCTTCAGCAATCATCTGTTCGTATTCGTCGGTATCCCCGCCGTACACAAAACACTCAAAGCTGTGCGGCGGCCGTCCTGCACTGTCTGTCTCAGACGTGTCATTTTCAATAAGGCCGGCGCTCATCACCGTCGGCACCCGCAAAATGGCCGCCCGTATCGCGTCTGCATTGGCGCTTCCCATGCCTTCTGTCGAAAGGCTTATCCGCCGCCGCAGTTCCGCATCACTTTCCGCATCCGCACCGTACAGCAGGATTTCACTTCCCGTAATCGCCGACACGTCCGCGCTCGGGTTGATAATGGCGGCAATCGCATCTTCGCCGACGTTCCCAACAAGCCCCGCCTGCGTGCATTCAACCTCCAGCACACCCGTGCCGTCCGTGTCAATTTCTGCGTCCGCCACGCTTTGGAATACCAGCGCGTTTTCTATATCCCTTGTACTTACGCCTACTGCAAACCCGGCGGGTATCACCGCCCCCGGTGTGCCTGTTACCGT
Organism: uncultured Clostridia bacterium; assembly: GCA_937959315.1. Taxonomy (GTDB): domain Bacteria; phylum Bacillota; class Clostridia; order UMGS1810; family UMGS1810; genus CALGRC01. Next base: position 2,288 of record CALGRC010000161.1, read on the forward strand.
CACTTTGTGCCGCGCCTTCGTCGCAGGGTTGCGCTGGATGCCAACAAATACGCACAGTCGGTCTAAACTGACGCCGGACGCACTTTCCGGGTACCGCGCGTAGTAGACCAGCTCCATCGTTTCATAGGTTTTGGCGTCCGCATAGGCGCCAATACGCAAATGCTTTCCAACCGCGTAGTCATTGCCTGTCTTGATGTCCTCGCCAAACAATTCCTTTGCCAGTTTTACCCGTTCCGACAAAATATCGTCAAACGACGGACGCGCAAACCCTTTTTCACTCAGGCCCCACTCGCTCATGTCCACTCCTATCACCCCCTACTCCCACGTCCGGTTTATCTCTACTGTTTCACCGCGCGAATTGGCAGCGGTAAACCGAATGGTCTGCGCACGCCCTTCCACATCGCTTACAAACGACGTAAAATAATAGCTGTCGTCCACTTCGCGCAGCGCGCGCAATATCTCGCTTTTTACCTGCTCAATATTTTGCTTCTTTCTCAGTATCACGCCAAAGTCAATGCCATAGTCCTTGTCCAAAAACCACTCGCCTGTATTGGCGCCCAACCGATGCTGAATCGTCTGTGCCGTAAGCGGCGCCCCGGTTTTCCACTCGATGTCATTGTTAAACAGCACAATGTCGCCGTTTTTGTCCAGCGCATAGTCTTTCATCTTATCACCGCCTTTACAAAATCCCAATAATCATGCTGTCAGACAGCGCATGATGCCGGTAGGATGGTGTAGACAGTACACCTTTTTTCCCGTCCGTGATGTCCCGTTCGCCGCAAACGCAAATCACCACGTCGCCGGCTTTCAACGGTTCAAACGTCAGATACTGCACCGTTTCATACTGTGCCGTACCGCCAGCCATACCGGACACATAGGTCAATTCCTTTTCCACTATCCGACCTTTGCAGTGGCCAGCAACCGGCACACCCGGAACAGGCGCATGCGCCTTTGCGTCCTTCCCTATTTGCTTTAATTTGTGTAGCGGCTGTACCGTCGCCGTATCGCCGCTGACCGACAGCACCTTTCCCAAATAACAGGTGTGCAGGTTCAGCAGCTCCGCGGCTATCGCTTCTTTCATATAGTTCACGCGTCCACCACCTCCAGCTCAGATGTGAAGTCCGACGCATTCCCATTGTGCGTCCAGCGCCGCACACGGTACCGCCCGGACACATTGCGGCTTTGCAGGTCAATGACCGCCGCAGTCGTCATGCGGTGCTGCAGCAGCATTTTTATTTTGTAGCCGTGCACGGTGTCCGTATAATCCTCCGCCGTCTGTTCTTCCCAAAATTCCTCCGGCGCGCCGATCAGTCCGGTATCCGCAGACACGGTAAACCGGATGTCATCCCCGGCACTTAAACGGCGCGCATAGATTTGCCCTTTGTTGATATACACTGAAATGCCGCACACTTTGGCATAGTCTGCAATCTTTGGGATGATGTCGCCGTCCACCGTGGTTTCGTCCTCGTATGTATGGTCGCGTTCTATCTCAAATACCTTCACCGGCAGACCCACTTTGCCAAGCAAATCCCGCAGAATATAGCTTGCTTTTGTCCCGGCGGCATAGGAAATACTTTCTACCGTCTTTTGCTGCCGCGTTACGTCGTCCAGCGCACGGACGGTTGTCAGCCGGTCTACGCCGTCAAACCTGTCCGTCACCTTTACAATCACGCCGGAAAAAATGACGCCGGTATCGTCTCGGTATCCAGCCGTCAGCGATATTTTTTTATCGTTCTGAAACCGCTTGGCTGTGTTGTCCGACAGGTTATACATGGTAATTTCACATTCGTTGGCTTCAATGTCGTCATCCCCAGAGCAGGTAAAGGTAAAATCCAGCGCGTCCGAATGAATCCGGACGTCTTCCAGCTCTACCACCGCCACGCGGCCAAACTGCCCCTCTATCGACGACGCGCACTGCTCGCCGATGGTTTTCAGAGCATATGCCAGCCGGGACGCATTGCCGTCTTGCCTGGGCGCCGTCGCCGCCGCCCGCGATGTCCTGTCCGCCATGCCTATCCCTCCACCGTCAAAAATACTGTTTCGTTCAAATTATCAAACGTCACTTTATTGTAGGTCCCGCTCTCATCCAGCGGCACAATACGGATGCCCGGTGCATTTTCGTCCGCCGCAATGCAGGTAAACAACGGCATACCATAGACCACCGGCTCCCCCGCGCAAATCACCGTCCCGTTTTTGGACAGCCCCAGCACAAACAAGTCCGCCGTCGGGTTATAGCTGACCGTGACGGTATACACCTCGTCGGGCAGCGCAATGTCAAAGCTGTACGGGATCAGCGCCTTTTTTATCAAAATCCGGTCTTTCATCCATATCACCCCAACAAAAAAGCACCTACCCGCTTCGGATAGATGCTTTCTTTTTTTAAAACTCATAATGCGACCACATACTGACCACGCGCACAATCTTTTCCTGCTCAAACACCTGATACACCATCCGGTGCTGGATGTTGATGCGCCGGGAATAAAACCCATCCAAATCCCCCACCAGCTTTTCATACGGCGGCGGGTTCTGGTACGGGTTTTCCATCAGCACTTTCAGCAGCGCACGTGCCTTTTTTTCCAGCCCCGCCTGCTTAATGCGGCTTTTGTCCTTGTCCGCCTGCTTGGCAAATAACACCCGGTATCCTACCATTGTTCATCCTCGCTGTACTCCCGGCTCTCTTCCAGTGGTTCTTTCCCAGCTTCTTTGATGATATCCGCCAACCCCGGCACCGACACCAAATACAGCGTTTCCATCAGACTGTTATAGTCTTCCTCGCTCATAATGACCGCGTTGCCGTTTTTGGTGCTGACGTTCACCACATCGTTGTATTCCACCGCCTGGTTGATGTACGCAAACAGGTTTTTGCGGAAGTTGGTAATATTGGTATTGGTCATGGCTTTCACCTCGTATATATTATATGTACATTATACCGTACATATGCACAGATGTCAAGGGGTTCCCATTATTTTTACATCCCCTACGCCCCTTTTGCAATCTGCTGCAGTCCCGCGTCGGTCTGCGGTTTGGTCTCGGTATTGTCCGACTGCACGCCGGCAATATTGCCTTCGTCCACCCAGCCATACACCATTCCGCCGTCGGTGCTGACCAAATGTATCGGATGGACGGACCAATCGGCGCGCGAAAGCAGCGTCACCTCGCAGGTACTCCTGCCGCGCGTTGCTGCTTTGGTTTGCGCGTCCGACGACACAAACACATCGCCGCCGGTAAATACCACCGTCTGTCCCACCTCGAGATTTCCCACCGACGGCTGGACAGTCACCGTTTCCGGCTGCGTGTTTTCGTCCGCCACATACATACTGTGTGCAATCCGCGGACGCTTTAGCGTCATGTCAAATTTACAACCGCCCTTGACGGTGTTGGGGTGTGACGTTGTACAGGAGATAATCAAAAACCCGTCCCCAAAGTTCCTCCCCTCATACCGCACCAGCGTCTTGCTGCGCTTCCAACTCTGTATCTGGTCCAGTATTTCCGCCGCCGACAGCGTATCGGTACTGACTATGTTTCCGCTGAGGCTAAGGGTATCGCTCCGGATATTTACATGGTCGGAAATATCCGCCCCCTGCTCCACCGGGTGGGACGTCACTTCCACGTCGTCCTCCATATGCTCGTCCACGACGTTTACATATATGCCATTGAGCAGCGCCATTCCACCACCCGCCTTTCGTTAGATTTCCTGCAGCCTGGGCGATTTTCTGCTCATCATGTCAAACGTGTCGTCGATGGCGTCTTTCACCCAGCCTTTTACTTTGCGTTCCAGCGTCCGGCCGTCGCCGCCATTGGCGTTGATTGTCAGGTTAAATACCGGGCTTACCGTGTTGTTTTCCACCGACCGCGTGCTGGTATAGGCATAGCTGTCGCCCCGCGTACTGCCGTCATACGGCATGGCAAACCGTCCTGCCTGCTGCGCCGTCGCCTGCAGCTTCGGCATTTCTTTTTCCATGCCAATCACGCCGCCCTGTATCATATAGGAGCCTTTATCCTCCCAAACCTTGGATGGCGAGTTGATTTTCTGTACCTTGTCAAATTCCCGGTTGATGGCCTGCGCAATAGACCGCGCCGTCGATACCGCCGCAGCCTTCCGGCTGTTCATGCCAGCAATCAATCCATTTAGCATTTGTGCGCCGGAGCTTGACAGGTTCACGCTGGAAAATGCAGACTTTATCTGCGAAATGGTCTGTTTTACCGTATTGACCATTCCCGTACACGCCGTTTTTACCATCTGCGCCAGGGACGCAAAATTGGTTTTTACCCGCTCTGCCTGCGCCAGCCCATCCCACAGCGCCGCTATCTTTGCTGGTTCCACAGATGCCACCGCCGTCAAAAACGGTGCCGCGTACGTCGCAAACGCACCCAAATCCGCGCCGAGCCCCGCAAGGCTTACGCTTCCGGTGAACAACTGTGCCAGCCAACCCGTTTTGGGAAGCGCGCCCAGCGTGTCAAACAGCTGCTTAGCGTTTTCAAACCCCGCAGGGTTTACCGTCGCCATTGTGACAAAGAACCCAACCACGCCGGCGCCCGACAGTGCAGCTAAACCGGACGCGATTTTCTGAAAATCCAGTCCTCCCATAAACCAGCCTGCGACGCCTCCATCTTTTGGCAGGCTTTTTAAGCCGGCCAGCGTTTCAAACAGTTGTTTGGCCCTGTCAAACCCGTTCGGGTCAATCCCCGCCGCCGTGTTGAAAAAACCGGTCACATTGCCGTTGGACAGCTGCTTTAATCCGTCCGACAGCTTGCCAAAATCCAGGCCGCCGCTAAACCAGCCAACCACACCGCCATCCTTCGGCAGGCTTTTCATCCCGGCAAGCGCGTCAAACAACTGCGTTGCCTTGGTAAACCCGGCTTCCGGAAGTGCTGCAACCGCGATAAAAAAGCCCTGCGCCGACGTCACAAACCCCGTAAGGCCTGCGCCAAGCTTGCCTAAATCCAGCCCGCCGGTAAAGAAACTGATGAGCTTTTCGCCCGCCATCATCACCATAAACGCGCCAATCGACTGGAAGAAAGCGCCGACACCGGCAAGGTCCACGCCCTGAAGCCCGGAAAATCCGCCGGAAATCGCGTTAAGGAACCCGGCAATGCTTGCCCCAATCTGCGGCAGCGTACTGGTCAGCCCCTGCAGAAAGCCCGCAACGCCAGAACCGAATATCTTGCCAATCTGGGAAAACAGCAGTGCCAGCGTGTCGCCGCCCGTGGTTAAAAACTCACGAAATCCCGGTATCTCCGACAGCTTGCCAAATGCTAATATAACCGCCGTAAACCCGCCGAGTGCCGCCGCAATTCCCGCAAGGCCCATCAGAACCACCGGGAACGGTATCAGTCCAACCGCACCGCTCAACGCTGCAAGACCGGCGCCAACCGTCCCTACCAGGCCAATGAGCGCCACCACCTGCACCATTCCCACCAAGTTCACGCCGCCGGAAAATACTTTCGTTGCGGCAAACAGCAGCGCGCCAAGCCCAGTCAGCACCAGCCCGATACTCGCCAGCCCTTTTAACACCGTCGGGACGGGAATCATGCCAATCAGGCCGGACAACCCCGACAGCGCCGCGCCAACCACACCCAGTACGCCAATCATGCCGACGACCTGCACCAGCGCTTTGACATCCACACCGCCGGAAAACACCTTCGATATTGCAAAAACCAATGCCCCAAGCGCTACAACAACAACGGTAAATGCCGCAATGCCTTTCAATACCCCTTTGACGTTGATCTTTGCAAGGCCGTCAAACAGCCCGCCAGCCTTCTTTCTGCCGCCTTTTTTTCCGCCAAACAGCGCTGTAATAGAGCCTGCCGCTTGAAAGCCTTTGAACGCCGCCGCAAGCGCAATCACCGCCGGCACAATTTTTTTGATAGCCCCCGCAATACTTTCCGCATTGCTTTTAAAGAAGTTCCCGATTTTTGCAATCACCGGGAACTGCTGACCGGCAATGTTCACTATGGTATTTGCTACCGTCCGTATGATGCTGGGCAGCGCCTTTACCAGACCGCCAGCCAAAGACGCCGCGGACCGTATCAGCGGCGGCAGCAGCTTTTCAGACAGCTCCGGCAAGGTCTCTGCAATTTTGGGCGCCAGACGTTCAATGAACAGCCCTACGCCAGACAGCGCCTTTTCTATCGCCGGCATTACGTTGCCGGAAAAGGTCAGCGCGCTGTCCACCAAATTATTCAAGCACTGGTCAAAGTCATCCCCGCCCTTGACAAACGCCGGCAGCATGTTTTTCCACGCCGATTTCATTGCCGCAAACGACCCGGTGATGGTGCTGGCCGCCTCTTTGGCGGTCGTACCGGTAATGCCCATTTCCGTCTGTACCACATGGATGGCCTGCACCATATTGGCATACGACATGCTGTTGGCGTCCACACTCTTATCCAGCTTTGCCGCGTCTTTAATCAGGCGCTGCAATTCTGTTTTCGTGCCGCCATACCCCAGTTTCAAATTATCCAGCATCTCATAATTGCCGCGCGCCAGGCTCTGATAGGTCTCGACTACCATTTCCATGCTTGTGCCCATCTTATTGGCATTGTCCGCCATGTCGGTAACCGCCATATTGGCGTAGCTTGCCGCCTTTTGCGTATCTCCGCCCAGGCTTTGCAAAAGGTTTGCCGAAAACCCGGTCACCGTTTCCATATAGGCGTTGGACGACAGCCCCGCGGTTTTGAACGCATCGTTTGCGTATGCCTGCACCGTGCCGGAGGATTCTTTGAACAGCGTATCGACGCCGCCGATGAGCTGTTCATAGTCCGCATACGCACCCACCGACATGCCAACCGCCGTACCGACAGCGACAATCCCGGCAATCAGCCCCTTAAATGACAGCCTCGCCAGCTTTTTTAAACCAGACAGCGCCGCCGCTGCGGATTTTCGGGCAATGTCAGTCAGGTCAAGGTTGATTTTTGAAAGTTCTGATTTTAGTTTTGTAAATGATGTTTTCCCAAATTCAACCAGCTTCGTGCCAGCTTTTTTCGCGCTTTCGCCAAGCGTTACAAAACCTTTTTTCAGGCTATCTACAAAACTTTTTGTTGTCCCAAGCCCTGTAATTCCCTTTTTTAATCCTTTGGCAGAATCCCCTAATTCGGTTATCCCCTTTTTCAGGTCGTCGATCCCATCGGTCAGACCGCCGGTGATGGATTTTTTGAGCTTATCCATTTCTTTGTTGACTTTTAACAGCTCGCCATAGTCGGCGTCCACACTGATTTGTATCACATCCGACCGTATCACCTGTTCCGCCATCTGCCATCACCCCCTTTGGTTTGCAAAATGGCAGTAAAAAAGCACCTACCCACTCACAGGATAGATGCTTGGCACTTAAAATTTTATTTACTCAGTTTATATAACGCATACTGGTTTAGTGACACACCCTCTCGCTGCGCTTCTATCGCCAGCGACTGGTGCAATGACTTTGGCACCCGCACGACAAATTTTCCGCTGTAATCCTCTACCGACTGCGGCATCGGAACGGCAAATCCATTTTCCAGCTTGGTTTCTATATACCCTTCCATCGCCTCCAGAATATTGCGGTATGCCTCGTCAAAGGTGTCTCCGGTACTCTGGCAGCCATCCAATTCCAACACACGCGCATAAAAATAGCTGCCGCTTTCGTCATTGATTGGCTGGATGATAAAATTGTACGGCAATTTCAAATACTCCTTCACGTCCATGATACCATACCTCCTTCTATATCTGCACCCCACACAAGGATAGGTTATTTCCCTATCCTGCGCAAGATGTCCTTTACATATACGGCTTTGAGTGGCGTTTCATCTTTTACGGTAATCACATCGCCTGTTTTGTTGATATACTGCATATGCGACCCCCGTTTCCTGTCCATCCGGTATCCGAAGTATTCCAGCACTTTTTGCGCTTCCGCACTCCGTATCCCGTTTGGCTGGTTTTTCATTTTTTCCACCAGCTTTTCAATACTCGCCATGTCCTCACCTCATGTATTTATAGTACCATATATAGTATCATTTGTCAAGAGGTATTTTCAAATTTTTTATTGTTTCCGCTTCATCGCCCGTTTTTCTGCCTCTATCTGTATATCCAGCGCAATGTTGGCGCGCCGCACATCATTCGGCGACATATAGTCCCGTCCAAACACCGTCCGAAAATCAAAACCGCGCCCTTCGGCGACCACCAGCCGCCAAAGCCCCCAGTTGTCCTCAACTTCTTTCCTTAGCTGGCTTCTGCTCTTTTTTGTCTCGAAAGTTGCCCTGCATCACCCCGCGCGCAAATGCCGCAACCTCGTTTAATTCTTTCATCACGCCCCAGCCGTTCATCGCCTCTTTGGCAAAATCTGTGACGTCTTTTAAATCCCGCATGGTTTCAAAATCGTCCGGCGACAGGTTTTCTGGTTGCACAATGACGTTTTCCAGCAAATATTTGGTCAGCTTTTCGGTGCTGGTATTGCCGGTGCCGTCAATGTACGATTCATCAATCGCACGCAGCGCACACAAAACGCCGCCGAATTTTGCCGTGTACTCTTTGCTGCCAATTTGCTTTTTCTCTGTTTTTCCAATTTTGTCTTTGCCAAAATCGTCCAGCGACAGCTTTGGCGACACAATCACGCAGTCAAACAGGTATTTGTACAGCTTTTCCACACTGGTGTTTTCCGTTCCGTCAATATACGATTCATCTACCGCGCGCAGCGCCTCTGCAATACCGTTAAACTGCGCCGTGTATTCCACGCCGCCAATGGTCTTTTTGACCGTATAAAAATTCTGCATGCACTTTGCCTCCTATTTTATGAAAAATGGGACGGGATACCTCCCGCCCCACGTACCGTCATACGCGGTTGGTATAACCGTCCGCCACTTGGATGGTAAACTCCGCGTCGCCAGCTTCCGCGCCAAGCTCCAAAGACGGCGCTTCTGCTATCACGCCGTAATCCCCGCCAAAGCTGATACCCAGTTTTTTGTTAATCCCGCGTACCGGGAAAAATTCCTTGCTATTTAACAGGTCCAGCATATACCCAAGCTGCGGGCTGGTTTTCATCAGCGTTACCGTCAGCGTGTGCAGGTCGTTGTTGGTTTCATTGAATACCGCATCCCCTTGGGCGCCATATACAAATTCGCCTCGTGCTTCGGATTTTTCCCATGTCAGCATGCTGTCCTCTGCATAGCCGGTAATATACACCCCGCCGATTGTCAGGCTGGTGTCTTTCGCATTATATCTCACAGGTTCCGTCATGTCTTATCCCCCCTTATTACACCGTTACCGTGCCGTTAATCTTTGCAGTATGGATTGCTCCAGCCAGTTCAAAATTGAATTTCCCATATGGATAATTACGCGTCGCACGGTCAACTTCGGTCGTCTGGCTGCGCAGTGCAAAGCTGGTCGCATACAGCGGTTTTCCATCGTCATCCTCTGCAATCATGCCATTTTTGTATCCGTTCGACAGCACCGCCTGCACTTCCGCTTCCAGCATCCCAATGCCAGCGTTGGTATACGGCACTTTATTGTTGTTATTAAATATCTTCTGCGTTTTGTACGCAATATTTTGGATAATGTAATCGTTACTGTCCACAATGTCCGCGTACTCGCCGGCTGCGGTTTTGCCTTCGCTGGTGACAATATCGCCCGCTTTTTCTACAATGGTATTTGCACCCAGCGCATGAATTTCCTCCAGTTCTGTATCGGATAGTTCCATCGGCTCTACGCCCTTGATTATCATGTTTTTGTAGGTAAAGCCGCCTGCTTCCAGCCCGGCTGTTACGCCGACCACTGCAGCAGCTTCATTTTTCCCGCCAGTGTGATATACAACAAATGTCCTATCATAAGTCTTGACCGTCTCGTACAGCGTTGTCAAAGCAGATTTATCGCTTACAGACAAAAACAGCATTTTGTCTGTACCTTCGATATAGGCTGCCAGTGCCGCCGCATTGGTATTTTGCGCATCATCCAACAGCACCAGCTGCCGCCAACCTTTATTCAAATATTTTGCCAGCCCGTCTGTGGAAAATGTCTTTTGTTTATATACCGCAATTTTTGCCGGCGCATCTTCCTGCAAAAACAGCAGCTCCGCCGCTTTGTATACCGACGAATCTGCCGCATAGCCGGCTGTTACCAATTCATCCAATTCAGTATATTCGCCGTACAAATCCGCTTCCGCCGTCGAATCCACCACAAACAGCAGCGGAAACCATGTGCCAACATTACCTGTCGGTTTAGACAGCGAAATGGTTACCTCTACATCCAATGCCATTGTTATTTCGCCCCTTTCTTTACCTCTTTCGCGGCCATTTGCGTCCGGCTTTCCGCCGCCTGTTTAGCCGCATCTTTTTTTAATCGTTCGTTTTCTTTTGTGAGCCTGTCAACCTCATTTTGCAGCTTGACATACTCACTGCGCCTGACGCGCATCAGCACATCCAGCATGATTTTCCCTCCTACATATCATCCTCGGTCGCCGCAAATCCCGTCTTTATGGCGGCCAGCTGCTGCTCTAACTGCGTCACTTTATTTTCCAGTGCCGTAAGACTCTGGTTGTCCGCCTTTGCAGCCAGCAAGCCTTTTATTTTGGCTATCAAATACTGCGTCGCAGTATCATTTAGAAATTTCTGCACAACCGTTCACCCCCGGTCAGGCGGCGAACATTGCATCAATTTCCCCGTTCGTGATTGCCACCATGTCGGTCTTTAACATATACGGCGTCAAATCCACTGTGGTATCGCCAATCTTTTCCCATTTGTTGTTTATGACCATCCATTCTACATACACATTGTCCTCGCTGTCCGCATCTGCCGAAACCATATAGATGGTATCCGCATCCGCTTCTGCCACCTCCGGCAAGGATTCAACAATGGTACGTTTCAAATGACCCGCGCTTCCAACCGCGGTTGCAATGGCGGAATCGGTTTCCGTTTTGGTATATGCATCGGTAATGCCATACCCAGCCAGCGTCGTGGCTTTGTCCGCCTTACCGGAAATATCCTGGTGCTCGGTCAAAAATCCGCTGTCATTGGTAAGTTCAGAAGTTGCCGTAGGCACCTCAATGTCCACCGCGCGCTGTCCGTCTGGCGTGAGTGCCTCGCCGTTTTTCTTCACCGTTATAATGACGTTCCGTTCTGCATCCGCCGGCGCGTGCGCGGCCTGCGAATGGGTATATGCCGCGTCATAATTTGCTTTCAACGCGTTGGTCAAGTCGTTCGTCACCGTAGGCAAATCGGTCTTTGCCGCATAATAGGACGGCGCCTGCCCGCCCAATTTTGCCGCGTCGTCCACCACGCCGTCATCGTCGGTGTCATAGACGGCTTTCATCATATCGCCGCCGCCAAGCTCGCTTATGCTTTCAATCAAGTCCTGAATCTTACCGTCCAGCACTTTTCCCTGTGCCGCCGACAGCGCATTGACCGACGATGTACTGGTCAGCACATCCTCTACCGTCGTATTGTTGGCGCCGGCCTCAATCCCAGCCAGCTTTTCTTTTTCTGTGGTGGTATAGTCGTTTGTCGACAGCCCTTTTCCCGCTTCGGTGTTTACCTTTTTTGCAAGCTCAGCCTTCATTAAGTTGTTGTAATACAAAAGGCCGCTGTAGTCTAAATATTTATTTGCCATTATACAGTCACCGTCCCTTTCATCATGTTAAAAATATCCTCATTCGTAATGACTCCAACCGTCGGGTCCACCTCGGCCCCGGCGTCGAGCTTTTTTCCAAGCAGGGCGTCCGCTTCCTGCTTGGTGTAAAACTGCCCTTTGTTCAGCAGGTTCTGGCGTATTTTGTCGCCGTACATAGACGTATCCGTATCATACGGCACCGGTACGCCGTTTTCCTCCAGCGCACGTTGGATGTTGTCAAAATCGCTAATTGCCTGCCGCACATTGGTTTCCAAATCCGCCATACGCTATAACACCCCCGACAACCTTTCTTCCAATGCCTTGTTGAGCGCGTCGCTGTCCACGTCAGGTCTGGAAATCTGTCCGGTTTGCTCATACTCCACCGTTTCAATGTACCCGGCATCCTTCGCCGTATTTTCCAGTACGCTCGTTACTGAAAATACAACGTCAAACCCGTTGCGGTATTCAAAATTTACCGTTAAGATATTATCCCGGTTGGTAAGCGCGCCGACCGATTCCACAATCACGCCGTTGTCATCTAAGTACACGCTTCCCGCATAGTCCAGCCATTCCCGCGCCTTGACCGCCAGCGTCACGCTCTCGATGTCTTTGTCCGACAGCGCGGTGACGCTCATGGTGGCTGTAAAATCCTTTGCCGTTTTCCCGTCGTCATACTCGCCGTAGGTCCCGCGGTTTTCCGAGGCAACCGTTGTGACGGTGTACGACAGGTACGGGTACGCCGGCGGCGCCGCGTTCTGGTTTGCACGGATAACCGGGCAGCCCAGATACGCTTTTAGCCCGCGCGCAACGGTTTCCCGCATACCTTCTATATCAATCACGCCGCATCACCGCCTTTTTTCACCAGCACACCGGACAGCCGGTCTTCCAGCGCCTTGTTCAGCTCGCTGTACCCGTCAAAATCTGTGTCCGCGCCGCTGCTTTCGTCAAACACACTGACAAATTTCATCCGGTAAGACCATACACCGGTAAACGCACTGTTTTCCAACGACTGCTCCAGGCTGTAAATACACCCCTCATACAAAACGGTAAACCCAGTAAGGCCATTTACTATCGGGGACAGCGAAAACAAGCGCAAATCCTTTTCCGACAGTACGCCTTCCGCTCGCAGCCGCCGCGCCTCAGAAAATTTGATGATGGCGCACTGCAAGTCCTGCGCTGTTTTGGTCCCTGCGTGGTACTCGCCGACGTCATCATACCCGCCGCCGCTGTAGGTAATCAGCGTATATGCGCTTGCGTATTTTGCAATGAGTGATGAAAAATCAAAATACTGCGGCACAGTTTGTCCCCTCCTTTACTCCGTTTTCCAGGTGATGCTTTCCAATAGCCCTCTGGTGTCTATCAGCGGATTGCTGCTGCCCTTCTGTTCTTCAGTGAACGGGTGGTTTGGCGGGCTGGACAGGTTCCGCAGATAGGTTTTTATCGCCGTTGCAAACTGCTGCCCGCACATATCCAGCATATCGTCCGCCGACAGCGTCCCGTCCAGAACCTTGGCAATCGCCCGCTCGGTCTGCCGTAAAAGGCGGCTGTTGTTTTTATCAAAGCCGCTGCGCAAAAACGACCGCTCCGGTATTTTTATCACCTTGGTGCTCTGTTTTAGGTGCAGGCCCTGGCTATGCAGATACGCCCGCATTTTATCGGTGACGGGAATCGTACAGCCATATTCATGAATACCTGCCAGCCACGCATGCCCGCCGGACAGCGCACCAACCTTTACCTTCCTGCCGTCCATCGCTTCCATCTGGGCTATCATGCTTGGAAATTGGTTCTTTACCGTCTTATACGTTACACCCATCGCGCATCACCGCCACTTTTCAGCCGCCTGCACGAAACGCACCCGGCGTTTTAAATACTGCGGCAGCAATGCATTTGCCACGTCCCAGATAAGCGCCGCCATATCGCTTCCCGTCGTAAACGACTGCGACAGCCCTTCAATGCTCTCGGACGCAACACCCGGCCGAATCTGCTGCGTTTGGCAAAACTTTGTGATGAACAATTTTGCCGCAGACGGCAGCGATTCCAAGTCGTGCACATCCAGTACCGTATTTTCGTCCAGCCATTCCAGCGCCGCGTCTGCGCACAGCGTATCAGACGCCGCAATTCCTGCCGCGTCAAGCTGTTCTTTTGTCAGCACGTTTACCCACCGCCTTCTGCTCCGGCTTCTTTTTCGCCCGTTTTTGTTCCGGCGCTCCTGCTGCATTTGCAGCAGACTGTTGCAGCATCCGCCGTTTTCTGCGCAAATTCCAGAATGTACAGCTCATCCGGCATCCCCCTCACGCTTAGTCGTTGGTCAGCTTATGGCGCAGGCAGGCCATTGGCACTTTTTTATGGTCAACCACCAATTTCCAGTTTGGCGCGGCCTCCAAATCAATATTGTCCGGATACTTGTCACTGGGATTATTATAGTGGTCACCGTCCGCCACCCAGCTAAATCCGCGCGGATGGATAATCTGACACCAGCGGTTAATCAGGTAGTTTTTGGCGCCCAGCTTGTCTCGGTCGGTTTCTGTGCCGATAAAGCCCTGCGGTGTCCCTTCCTGACGGATAAACGCGCCTGACCCCAGGAAATAGGTGTCATACACACCGCTGTTTGCCGGCATGCTGTCGTCCACAATCACGCGGTATCCCAAATATGTCTCAATCTTAATCTGCAGCGTGGCATCATACTCAGTGACAATGTTCTGCTGTTTTTGCAATGTGGTATAGGTTGCCGAATGCATAAACACCATACCTAAAATATCCGATGCATCGCCAAGCGCCTGCTTGGTATCCAATGTAGATTCCACAGAAATGACCTTGTTGACAGAATCTTCCGAAATATCGTTCACATGGTCTTTGAGCGCCCCCGTTGTCGGTGTAAACAGCGCTTTCAGGATAGCAAGATAAACTTTCTGCTCACGGATATTCCGCCAATCAGCTATCAGGTTCGCAATCGCGCCCATCGGGTCAGCACCTCCCAAAACATGTGCCAAGTCAGTAGACCCCCATGCGCGTTGCCGCATCAGCAAGGTTGCGCGCGCTTCTTTTGTGTCAATATTGCCAACCGATACATCCTGTTCACCAAATACATCCTCTTCCCCTTCCAGCGGGTTCCACATCGGAATCTGAATAAACCGTCCGCCCTCTGGTGTGCCGTTAATCAGCGCTTCCACCGTTGCGTCCGGCGTCGCAATGCCGCTGTTTACCATTGCGGATTTTTCCGTTGTCCGGTCAATCACATACTGCGAAAATTTTTCTGGTACAATTTGCATGTCTGCAATCGTTGTTACTGCCATCTTTTCTTCCTCCTTAATAAATCAAAAATGATTGTTCCTTACGTCCCTGACTGTGTTACAGTAATAGCCGCCGTAGAATCGTCGGTAAACGTGACCGTTCCACCAGTTACCGCGCCATCCGTTGTTGTCAGCGCGATAGACTTTACTCCTTTCCCTGCCGGTCCTTGTGGCCCTTCTGGGCCTTGCGGGCCTGCTGGCCCAGGCGTCCCGCCCGTCTCAATCATAGTTTCTACATCGTCAATCAGTTCATTAAGCTCTGGTTTTGTCTTGTATTTCATGGTTTCACCCCCCATTTACCTTGCCGCTGCCTGCAGCTGCTTTGCCAGTTCCGGGTTTTCTTTCTCCAGCCGCATTTGCTCTGTCAGGTTCATCGTCTCTTTGGCATACGGATTGGTTTTCGCCCCGCCGCCAATCCCCTTTTCCGGCGTCCGGCCATGCTCTTTGAAGGTCTTGTCAACCTCGGCTTTTACAAATGCTTTCACCAGCTTGTCAAACGCCTTGATTTTAGCGTCAATCGCCTCTGTATCCTCCGCCATCACAAAATCAATCAAGTCAAGGGATGTTTCACCGCCATCGTCCAATCCCGCCTCTTTGATGGCGCGAATAGCGTACAACCGGTTTTCCTTTTCGGCAAGCGCCCGTTCCCGCTGCGCGATTTCTTCCTCTTTTTCCTTGATTTCCAGGTCTTTTCGTTCTTCGGCGGTCAGCCTTTCTTTTTTCAGCGTTTCCAGCTGGCTACGCAGCTTTTTGTTGTCGTTGCCTAGCCTGTTCGTCGCGCGGTCAACCTCCTGTTCAATCAACCGTTTAATGTCAATCTCATCATGCGGTTTTTCGTTCTTCCCATCATTTTCCGCGCTGTCTGGCTTTTGGCTGTCATCTGGCACAATGACCTTTGCCATTGCGTCAAACTGCTCCTTCGTGATTTTTCCTTCCTTCAGCATAGCCTTTAATTCGTCCATCGTCATTGCATGTTCCTCCTTTTGAGTTCGGCAGCACAGCCCCACAACCGAGTTGCTGCATTACCGCCCACAGCCTTTACTTTTATTTTTGAGTGCAAAAAAAGACGGCCCCACATTCCGAGAGTTGCCGCCCGTTTGCCCACAAATTTCATTGTCAGGCAGTTTATTGTCTTACCTGGGACAATGAAAAAAGCACCTACCTGTATTAGTAGATGCTTTCAATCCTCTTTTTCCTGCTGATACCTGTCCCATAGCTCCTGCGCTTTTTTATGATACTCGTCATGTACCGGCTTTAATAACTTTTTATTGCTATCCAAACCCATCTGCCATTTTCCTTCTTTTTTAGCCTTCTTTATTAACGCGTCAATTTTTTCGTTTTCTTCTCGAAACAACCTATCGCGTTCTTTTATCATTTCATCCCTTGTCATTTTTCCACCGCCTATACCCTATCTGATTTTGTTCCGCTATTAAAATAGCTCTGGCGTGTCTATAGTTTTCAAAATCCATCCAATCCTCCGGAACATTATCAATTTCAGACGCATTTCGCGTTAATTCATAGGTGTATTTTTCATCACAACCTCGCAAAATAGATAAATTTTGATTCATAAACAAACTGATGTCATCGTCGCTAAAGGAAAATTCTGTTTCTTCTATCGGATGATTATGCGTAACAGCCGCGCCTTGTAGCTTATCACCAAGGTCAAAATCCGGAAATACCCGGTCTGCTGTTCCAAAGCATTTATAAACTTCACCATTTTTTGTGATTACACAGGCAGTTTCTATCGGTTCCATTATAGCGTCTTTTTCAAAATCCCGCAACTCTTTTTTGATTACAGAAGCGTCCGGTTTGTCAATCGTTTTAAGCAGCAGCGGTGCTTCGTGCTCCGGTATGCCATCGCCGCCGATTGTTGCTGAAAGCCCGCGCAATTCCTGCACTTTGCTAACTGGTACACCCGTCGCTTTTGCAAACTCCTCAGCTGTCATCAGGTTGTACTCCAAAAAACACCGGCAGCGGCAGTCGTTGGCTGCGTCCCCGCTCTCACCCGGCGCTTTGGTTTTTACGCCATTGCCCAAATCAAACAGCTCGCCCACAGCGACGGTCTTTCCGTCCATTTTCATGTGGTTTGCTTTCGTTTTGCTGCGGTAGGTTTTCCATCCCTTTTTGGTTTTCCGCCTCTGCTGCGGCCGCACACGCTCATCCTTCATGGTGCGCCAGGTCGCGGCATATATCAACCCACTACCTTCCAGACTGTCTTGAATATGCTCAGCGCTGTCCATCATACCGCCTTCGGTGTTGCGGTGCGTCTCGGTGCGCACGATATTGTCCGCCTTGCTGCGGCTCACACCCACACGCTCGGAAATCCGCTTTGCCATCTGCTCGTACCGGTCGCCGTTAAGTAAGCCGATGTTTAGCTCCTGCTGTATCTGATAAATAACCTCCGACCGGTTTTTTTCCAGCACCCTGGGCAGCGTCAGCTTGCTCACATTATTGCCAATCGCGCGTTTGAACACCTCTTTGTTGACAGATAGGTCTTTTACTGTCTCGGCGTATTTCCCATCCTTATGGGCTGATTTTAACGACGATACCATGCCTTTGTAGCACGTCTCGTATACATCATCAACCAATTTTAGCAATTCCTCTTTTACCGGACCCGCAATGCTGTCAACCGCTTTTGCAATTTCCCGCAAAAACCACGCTTTTTTCCGCTGCGCATCCAAATTCGCCACATACAGTCGCCCGTCCGCGTCAGCGTACTGTTCGTACACGTCAGCCAAAAAATGCTTCAGGTCTTTTTCCAGCTCTTTGTATATGGCGTTTAGCTTCTTATCGGTCAATACGGCTCTGTGTTCCGCAATCCGGCGGATGTCGTACAATAAATCGTCCAGCTTCGGCATATCTTCTCACCGCCCGTCAATCCGTCGGCTGCGTTTCGACATCCGTTTCTTCGTCCGCCAATCTCGATTCCGCGCTGATTGTCTCTGCACCGTCATACAACGGTGTCACATCCGCCGTTTCCCGCGCAATCAAATCCAAAATATAATCCGGGTCATCCACGCCGGGAATTTTAGATACCACCCATTCCATCGGCATTTTTGCAGCCAGCCACGCCTGTGCGGTCTGCGCTTCCGACAAATTATCCAGCGGGAAGTTTCGCGTAAATTCCATCGTAGCATGCAGCGGGTCAAACGCTATCTGTTTCTTTTTCCACGAGCTTGCCAATAGCCGAAACATATACTGGCCGGCATCCAGCATCTTTGCCTCAAACATTCCGCACTTTGTTTCCAATCCATGCAGTTTAAATTTCAGCGATACACCGCTGGCCGTTCCAAAAGTGTCGTCATTCAAATTCGGCGTCCGGCTAAACCGGTAAATGTTTTCCTGCAGCCGCTGCAGGTGGTGCTCTGTATAGTTGTCGTTGATGTCTTTTGTCAAAAAATACGCTTTCCCCTGCTGGGTTCCGGTTGGCGGAAAGATGAACGAACCTGTTTTCTGTCCCTGCTCTACCGTTTCCTCATCAATCATCAGGTTTTCAAATATCAAATATGCATGGACAAACGATTCAATTTCGTTGGAATTGTCCGATACCACCTTGTCATAATCATCTATGGCCCGCAGCACCTTTTCTGCGTCGCCCATCAATTCCATGTTATTGGCAATCCCCTGCAGCGGACAAGCGTCAAACATGTGTTTGCGCGGTTCCCCATCCGGCAGCAGCGCGCCCAGCTGGCCGCGATAGGTGTAAATGCTGGTACTGTCATAAAACTCCGCCGTCCAGCTATCTATGCCGCTGATGTCCTGTGTCCTGTAATACCGAATCGCATATTTTGGCTCGGAAATAGAGGTGTCGGATAAGATAATGGTTTCATACCCATGTACCGGTATCACCCGCTCATCGCCGTTCTCATCAATATAAAAAAGCCTACCGGCATATCCATATATGCTTGCAAGCTTTGTTGTTTCCATATCCACGCCATACATATTGTTCCGTGTGGTAAAATCAGACAGCACCTTTGACGCTATATCCACTTCCTGCTCACCACCGGTATCCTGCACAGCCTCATCTGTTTTACTATATCCGTATGAAATCGGTTCCCCAGCAAAATATCCCGTCTTAAAATCCACAATCTCACTGAAAAAGTCGTTGTTGATGCGGTTGTTGATGGGATGCTTTTCCTCAAACCGCGGCTTACGCAAAAAAATGGGCACCGCGTCAGACATTACCATATACCGATTATACAAATCCCGGTTATAAGCGCTGTTGCCCATATGCCGGTTGATGATTTTGTTGACCAGTTCTGCGCTAATCCCGTTTTCGTCAATCTCTTTGATGTATGCAGAAAAATCGGGATATAACTGGGCTTCATTTCTTGGCATACCGCCATCCTCCTTTCCGTCTTTTCTCTTTCTGGTTTACAAACTTTCTGTCAAACAGCACTTTCCCGTCATCCGTCACTGTCATGCCGCATCGCGTGCAAACCCGTATGTCATTTATCGCTATCCAGTTGTGCGAGCACATGCCGCTACCTCCTCATATCCGAATCCCCGCTTGCGCCTGTCCATGCAGCATAACCACGTTAAATGCATACCGCAGCGCATCTATCCCATGATCGTCTTTTCCAACCGGCTTTGGCAGGGCGTTTCCAAACTTGTCCTCCTCCCACCTGTAGGCGCTGATTTCTCGGATGAATTGTGTGCAATGTTTATCTATGACAATCTCATGTCCCAAAAGCCAGCTAATTCCAAAGTTGATTTCTGTCTTTTTCACGCCGACCGCCATGATGCCATTTAATGCCAGCTCCGCAATCCGCTCCGGGCTTGCGCTGTCGCACATCACATATTGTCTATTGCACTTATCCTGCAGCACCGGCACCAGTTGGCTTGTCAGCATTTTCAATGCGTAATATTCATCAAACACATAGATGGTTTTTGTATTCTTGTCCAAGTGCGCCCGTATCAGCGCCGTCGGATCTGCAGAATACCCAAAGTCCAGCCCGTTGTACACGTTGTCAAACTGCGGGATTTTATCAGTCAAGTCTGCAACCGTCCAGTTGTCAAATATCAGGCCTTCCGCAATGCCCCATTCCCCATCGCACGCAATACGCGCCCGCTGCGGACTCCGCCTGCGGATGTCCTCATACATCTGGATGTCGGTGTCCGACAGCCACTCATTGCAGCGGTATGTCGTCGTCATCGCCAACACGTTATCCTGCGGCACATCAAAAAACCGCCGTTTGAGCCAATGCATCTCGCTCCAAGGGTTAAATGTGATGGTAACGCGCTTAAAATATCCATCCGGCAGCTTTCCGCGGATGCTTTCGTCAATGGTATTAAAATCATCTTCCAAAAGCAGTTCATATGCTTCTTCTATCCACAAAAAATTCAGAACACCATGCGGCACTGATATGGACGTCACTTTATACGGGGAATCCAGACCGCGGAATAATATCTTTTGCCCCGTCGGTATATAGGTCATTTCCAACGGCGAACTTGTACACTTCCACAAATGCGCCACACCAAGCCGCTCCGCCGCCCAGCGCAAATCAGAAAACGCACTGTCCCGCAGCGTCCGTTCTACCTTTCTAACTACCAGCGTATTGGACAATGGGTATTTCATCATGTGATAGATGTGCCACAATGCCGCTGTTTTTGACTTTTTCGAGCCGCGCGAGCCTTTGCACACCACATAGGTCTTTTTTGTATTCCAAAACGCATAATACCCGCCGCCAACCACGCTTTTTAGCGATATATTACTCATCCGGCGTCAAATCCTCTACAAACGTTATCTGCGCATCTGCCTGCACATTCACCTTGTCCGTCCACAGGCTGTAATACTTACCCAGCAATTCTGCAGCCTTCATGCGGTCTTTGGCCGATACCTCAATGTCTGCAACCGCCTGTTCCCCGCCGCCGACCAGCTTTAGCACTTCCTCGGTCTGCTCCCCACGCATCACAGCCGTTAAATATTCCAGCACTTCACGTGCATCCGCCGTCTTTTCGCTGCGAATTTGTTTCAATTGTTCATCAATATATGTTTTTAGGTCAGGTTTAGTCAGGTTTTCTTGTCCAATTGATTTTGCGGTTTTCGGCGAATAACCAGCCCGAATTGCAGCTTGTTTTGCATTACAATCAATCAAATATTCATCACAAAATCGTTTTTGCCTTTCTGTCAATCCAATCACCACACCTCCATACCCGCCATCTACCCACCGGCTATTATATCCGGCACACTACGCGCAAAATAATAGGACGCCCCGCCCAGGACGCCCTAACCCTAACGATTCACTTTTGTCAGTTTACATTATATCATAACAACAATGTGATATTCTATGATATGTTTAGCGCATGAAGTGCTTTTGGATGGAGTACATGTACCACATGCCGATAGCAATAATTCATCTCTACCGCTATTCTTTCCCATTTGTCACCGTCGATGTACCGCCGCTTTAAAAGCTCCCGATACACCGGATTCCGCACCGCCTCAATGGCCGCGGCAATCTCTTTGCGCACCGCAATGGATTCCAGTATCTGGCCGGATAGCTCCTGCTCCAGCTCGTCAATCGCGCACACCGCGTCTTCTAGCTGGTTCCGGTTCTGCCCTCCCTTTGGCATATCGGTGATGTGCTGGGTCACCGACTGCGCCCGTGCCCGCCACCGCTGTATCTCATTTTCTGTCCGCTCGATGTCGCCCTGTAAGCTGTTGTACCGCCCCAGCCACTCTTTTTTCGTCACAGACGCGCCCCCTTACACCACAACCACCGCATTGTCCCGCAAATCCTGCAAATATGCGCACGACTTATACTTCCCCAAGTCCAGGCACACCACACCGTATTGGTTGATACTATGTACCACTGCCCGCACCGGTACTATCACGCTGTTCCCATTTGCAGTCGTCCGCGTCGTCCGCACGGTTACGCTGTCTCCTACCTGCACCCGGCGCACCTCCCGCAATAGTGCCCGTCCTCCGTTACCTTCCACCCCTGCCGCTTTAGCTCCCGTTTGATCTCCCGTATGCCCGGCACGCCGCTTAACACCGCCTTGTATTCCCGGCATTTATCGCACCGCACTACCGTATGTATCATCGTGCCTCACCGTCCATTTTCGCACCGCAGCATGGACAATATGTAAACATAGTATCCGCATCGTAATCCCATGACGTCGATACTTCATTTTCACAATTTGAGCAACTGAAAATCACGTCACCATCTACAGATACCCACTTCCCATGCACCACTGGCATAGCGTCAACGGTTGGTACAAAATCTATAATTTTATTCACATCTTCTAACGTGTTTACATGCCCAAGATCACCCTCTAGCAATAATTGTTTCTTTAGTCCGTCCCCGTCAACCAGCCGCATTATCCACCCTCCTGTTCCATGCTTTGACCGCAAATTCCGCTATTTGCTTGCTTTTCCCGGCCGCACCGCATCCTGCACATTTCACATAATATTCTGCAACCCGCCGCACGAACCGCGCCTTTCCCCCGCAAAACGGGCACGGCTTTAAGCTTTCCATCCTTCACACCCCCTCATCCTCCCAAAACCGTATCTGCGCCGGGTCTTCCCCCATCCACCACCGGTATACATCCAGCCCCGTGCGCCAGCTCCGGCTGCCCTTCCCCGCCGCCTGCCGTGCTTCCAGCATCCGCCCAAACGCATGGATGTACATCTTCCGGTACTGCGGGTACCGCGCAAACTCCATCTCCCGCTGCCGCCGCCCTGCCAGCGGGCACCCAATGCACCCTACCCGGGTAAACCCACGCCCATACAGCGGGTTCACCTCCGCTTTGGCGTCCCGCAGGAACTCCCACACGTCCGCCTCCGTCCAGTCAATCACCGGGTTGCACACCGTCTTTGCCCGCACCTGGCACCGCTCTAGCAGCCGCCGCCTGTCGTCGTTGTCGTTTGCCAGCACCAGCCGCCCTTCCCGCTTGTCCGCAGCCGTTTCCAGCACCCCGCGCCCCGTCCGCGCCCGGCTCTCCGCCCACCGTACCCCGGTGGTAACCATCCGGCCGTCCCCTGCGCCCTCTTTGAGCACCGTACAGCAATACCGCACCAGCCGCGTCGGCGGGATCCCCTTTTGTACAATCAGCCCCCACATGCTCGTCCGCCGCCCCTTGTACACCGGGTAATCCACCGTGCACCGCACGCCCGCCGCTTCCAACTGCGCAAACTGCCGCCGCACATGCCGCACCGTCTCCGGCGCATCCGCTGTCGTATGGCTGTGCTGCACCTCGTACCGGATGCCGGACCGCCGCGCCAGCTCCAAACACACATCGCTATCCTTGCCGCCGCTGTATGTCACCAAAAGCGGCTTCCCGTAATGTTGCTCCGACATCTCCGCCGCCAGCCGCAGCCGCTCTACCGCCGCTTGTTCTTTGTCCATCTTATCCCCCTAGTACCTATGCTCATGCTCCACATCCTCCAACTTGCAAATCAGTACCGCCCTTGCCTGCCGCTCATACAGCTCCGCCTGGTAATAAAACCCATCCCCGCCCCGCCGTAGCATGCAGCCGGTCAGAAGATACCGGTTCCCTTGATACCACACCGGTTTGTTCATGTTCCGCTTCACATCCGCCAGTTCCATATCTCCATCAGCCCCTAAAACGGCAAATCGTCAAATTGACGTTCCAGCGCATCATACCCAGCCTCCCAGCCATATGTCCGATACCCGCCGGTTTGCCCCATAATGCGTTTTGAGGATTTGCTGTAAAACAACGGGATTTCCTGTTTTGTCAAAGCGCCGGTCAGCCGGTTTTTTGTCACCGCCAAAAGCCCGCTTGGCCGTTCTTTCTCCGGGATGTCCTCCCGGTCATACCTCCGGTAATTTAACACCACATCCACCCGGTTGGTGATGTCCGCGCTGCCTGCCACATCGTCGTTATCAAAGTCCTTTTTCCGGTTCACATCCATTTTCCGCGGGTGCGCCACCAGGATTACCACCGCGTCATATTTGACCGCAATCCGCTTTAGCGTGTGCACAAATTTGGACTGCGCCTGATACAGGTTTTCATGCATTTCCATGTCCAGCGCGGTCATCAGGTTGTCAATGCACACCAGCTTGACGCCATATTGCCGCACCGCCTTTTCCGCCGTCACAACCAGCGATTCCAGTTCGTCCCCCACAATGCTGCTGTTGTCATACAAATACGCCTTGCCGCGGTACCAGCCGTTGATTTTTTCAATCACGTCCTTGGGGATGCTGTACATCTCGTTGCGGTACTCGTCATAGTCGGTTTGGATGTGTTTCTGCCCTGCCGCCTGCAAATCCATCCACCGCTTAAAATGGTACCCGGTCAGCTCCCCGCTGTACGCAAAGGACGGAATCCCCTGCTCGATCGCTTCCAGCATGATCTGGCTCATAAACGTGGATTTCCCTTCCCCGCGCTTGCCGGTCAGCAGCACCACCTGCCCGTAATACAGACCGCCCAGCAGCTTGTCAATGTCCGGGATATTGGTCTTAATCTTTGGCAGCTTGTAGATGTCCACCGCCTCTACATCCGCCAGTTCCACCACATGCTTGACCGGCGGGATTTCTGCATCCTTCACCGCTTTTAAAATGGCCGGCTTGCCGTATTTGCGCAAAATGTCGTTGGCGTCCTTCTCGCCCAAATAATCTTCCTGCCGCACCGCCCGTATCCGGTTTGGCAGCCGCTTTTGCAGCTCGTCCAGCAGGCTCATTTTCCCGCGCTCCCAGTCGCCGAACACCACAATTTCCTGGAATTTTACAATCCAATCCCACACATTGGATACCCACGTAAACCCCAGCGCCCCGGTCGGTACGCTCACCGCATTTTTAATCCCGCACTCAGCAAGCGATAAACTGTCTATCTGCCCTTCGGTAATCACCAGCTGCTTAAAACCCACACACTGTTCCATGCCAAACAAAATGGGTTTTGTGCCCTTCTCACACCATTCTTTGCTGCCAGTGCCGTTGTATTGCATATTGCGGTATTTGACAAACGTCAAAACGCCGTTCTCGTCGTAAAACGGGAACACCAGCACATGGCCGTTCCCCTTGCAGGTGGTAATCTTGTACCGCTCCGTCACCGCCCGGCTGATTTTCCGGCTTTCCAGATACTCCACCGCCGCAGGCTTTATCTCAAATGTTCGCTGCGGCAAACTCCGGTACTGCCTGTCCTGCCCAAAATCCAGCGCATAGTGAAAATCCCTTGCCAGCTCCACAAAATGCCCCTGTTTCCCGCACGACGACCGGAAACACTTGAACGCCCCCGTCTCCAGATTGACCGAAAACGTGTTTTTGTCCTTGTGGCTGCCTCCGCCGCGGCAATAGGGGCACTCTTTGAAAAACAACTCCTTGCCCTGTTCTTTGACTTCCGCCCGGATACTGTCCGCAAACCCGAACACATCCTCCCGCCTGTATGTATAGGCCATCTTATATGCCCCCTATTTTTTCAGCTCCGCCACATGCGCCCAATAGCTCTCCCAGTCCGAAAAACCGTCAGGCAATTTACGCGCGCGCGCGTAGTTTGTTTGTTTATCATTGTTATATATTGTTATATCATTCTTGTTTGTTTCCGTCGGTGTTCCGTCGGTGTTCCGTGCGTGTTCCGCAGGTGTCCCGCTTTCTGTTCGCGTAATCTGGTAAAGGCCATAATTTACAAGGCTTATCACCGTTCCGTTTGCGTACCGTTTTTTCGTCAGCATTTGTTCGGATTCGAGCACAGTTAGGAAACGCCCGACTTTTCCAACAGACCATCCCCAGCGGTCTGCCAGTTTCCTGATACTGGTAATTGTTTGCCCCCTTTGGACTTCAACCGCATCCCCCTCAAACGGGATTTTTTTTGGCTCGTGGTTGACCAGCAGCAGCAAATCCACCCAAGCCTGCCCCCTGGAAAAGGGCTTGTCCTGCCATAGCCAATGTTCTAACAGCCGCCGGTCTACCCGGATCCATCCGCGCGCCATTCAAACGCCCCCCTCCAGCGCATTTTTCAGCCAGTAATAAAAGATGCCGTGTATCAGCTTCGGCGATTCCTCCGCCCGGCAAAACAGCACCGTCACGTTGTATCTGGCCTGCCAGGAAAGCAGCGTCCCGATCATGCTTTTCGGCTCCAGCCTGCTTTTGTAATCATGCGCGTAAATATCCTGCCATCCCGCATTTTCAATCAGCAGGAACACCTTTGTCCCGCGCGCCTTTGCCAAGATAAACTCCTGCTCAAACCGTTTCCGGTCTGCCGTCAGGTTGCCGGCCAGCTCGTCCAGGTTCGCTTTGCGCTCCACCGCCACATCTGTTTCAAATGTCTGCCCCTCACATTGGAACGCATAGTCCCCTATGTCCAATTTCCGTTCTATATGCGGGATGTTTTTGGCGTCCAGATAAGCGGTAATGTGGTAATTCACCTGCTCCCGCGTGTCGCAGATGATTTCCAATCCTTTTAACCGCTTCCGGATTTCCTTTTCGGTATAAAATGTCCGCATATCTTACAGAAACGGCAGTTCGTCGTCATCCGGCAATGTGGTTACTTCCTGCCGTTCTGGCTTCCCGCCTTCCCATGCCGGCAGGGCTTCCGCTTTTTTCCGGTCAATAAAATACCGCACCTTCAAATACCCCTGTTCGTCCTCCACCAGATGGGCCGCACCCATTGCGCCCAGCCATTTGGCAAAGGTAAAATCCCCGTCCGGTACATCAAAGCTGTCGAAAAAGTCTGTCATATTCCGGTTAAAATACTCGTTTTTCACAATGTAGTGCTTGATGGTGATGTTGCTCCCACTGGGCCGTACCGAAAGTATAATCATGTTGTTCCCTTTTTTGGAAACCCCTTCCTCTACCCCGGTAATACAAACCCGGTAATTGCCCGGTTCCAAACGCGTCCGTTCTTCCCTCTGGTATCCATCCCAATTTGACATGCTTCCTTCCTCCCAAATTAATATTTGCTACGCCAGTTTTCACAATAGGTATCTACCAAATCATATCTGTCCAAAAACTGCATAAACCGCCGGATTTCCTCTTCGATGGGCGGCGTATCCGCCGGGAAATACCCTTCCCGGCACACATCCCGCCCGTTGCTGATGACGTATGTAAACTCCCTTGCCTCCGGGCACAGCGCAAAATACATAGGGTGCTGCGGGCTGTCTAAATATTTTCCGGCATGATACGTCTTGCTGAATTTGATGTCCCAGATGGTCCCGCATTTGAGCACGTCCAGGATGCCATACAATACAAATTCTACATTGTCTATCACGGCATTTTTTGACAGCTTTACCTGGAACGCGCCGCCGCGTACCAAATCCCCCACGCCGCGGATACCTGCTTCCCACTTGTGCCCCGCTTTGGGCGGGCTACCTTCACAATAGGCCGTCACCATGTTTTCAAACTGCCGCCCATCCAGCATGGCGCTGTTTGGCGGCACCGGCTCCCGCCGCAGCGTCTTCATAAAATCCGCATACCCATTTTCTGTCTTGTATAACCATCCCCATGCCCCCAACAGGCTTTGCGTGATTAAAAATTTATTTCTGCTCATATTGTTTGGTCTCCCTGTTCCAGGAAATCCCCAGTTCCTTTATGCGCGCCGCCAGCAGGCTTTTCAGCTCCTTTTCGCTTGTCAGGCTGTGCGGCAAGGCCGCCAGCTTGTCCGCCGCCGGCGTTATGTCCTCGGCGCCGCCAACGCCGCCAATGATGGCGCGGCCCTGTTCCATCACCGCTTCATATTGCGCTTTTAACGGCGCAAACGCCTTGTTTTCCTCTGCAATATTGGCCTTTACCGTATCAAACAGTTTCTCCAAAAATATGTTTGGTTCCCCGTCGGACAGTTCCGGCACCTCTATCATGCCTTTGACGCCATAGCTGGACTTGGCGCTGTATTCCTGCGTGGGTGTAAAGCACAAAAACCGCTTATCCCCTATGATTTGCATATACGCGCCCAAATCCGCCGGCTGCCACACGATTTCCCGCGCCGCGCCTTCGCACATCAGGTCGTATACAAACCCGTCCTTGTCCTTGGATTTGCTGGTATGGAACAGGTATATGACATTGTGCGTCTTCCGAAGCTCTGCCGAAAACCGCAGAAACTCGCTCTTGACAATCCCATACCCCTGCTGGCTGAACCCGCCGTTTTTCCTGGTGGCCTGCGGGTCATTGCGCATCGCCCAGTCTTTGAGCATATCGATAAACGCCCCCGTCGTATCGATGATGACCGTCTGATACTTTTGAAACTCCGGCGTCTTCATATCTGACAGCAATTCCTCATAGGTTTTTACCATAACCGCATCCTTCCGGTGCGCCGGGTTCACCCGTTTCACCCCATTATCCACATCAATCAGCACCGGATCCGGCGCTGAAAATGCCAGCGTCGTTTTCCCCACTCCCGGTAACCCGCTGATAATCATAATAATGTTGTCCTCTGCAAAATTCATGTCCTGTGGCTTTACAATTGGCATTTCTATTTCCTCCTTTATTGGTTGATTCCTCCTGCAGGCGTTTTGATTTATATCGGTAAACAAAACCCGCTAAAACAAACCGTGCCGCCCTACTCTAACCCCGTCACCAGCTTCCAGATATCCGCGTCAAACTCGGGCAGCGATTTTACATACGCAACCGCCTCATCCGGCATACCTTCCCACGCATCTTTTGCTTGTAATCCCTTTGCGTTTGTTACCGGCGTCACCTTCCAATCCGAACCGCTCTCCAAATACAACGCCCTGATATTGTTATACGCGGGCCGCCAACAGGCAAGTTTCTCATACAGACTATTTTTTATCTCATCAAAACGGGATTCTGTCATCGGCTTGTTGAACACCATCAGCTTCCCGGTTGTATTGGCGCAAAATAGGCACCGGCTTACCCCTTCGCATCTGTACAGGCCAAACGACCTATTCACGCCATCCGACCTATTCACGCCACCCGACCAGCTCACGCCGTTCGACCCATTCACGCCATTCGACCAGTTCACGCCATTCGACCCAGTCACACCGCATAGCTGATACAGCCTCTCATCCTGCTGTACATGGGTATAAAACCACCAGATAAATGACGTGTCCGCTCCCGCAGCCTTACAAATCGCCTCGTCATCAAATTCGCACCCGTCCGGGAATTGCCCGCAAAACCACGCAACCCATTCCTCACAAGCGCCTTTTTCTATCAGCAATTCTTTCGTAATACGCACTTTTTCCTCTACCCCTTTATTTTTCTATCGGCACTCCAAAATACACCCTGGCTAGCTCCACACACAGCTCATATTCCTTCCCGTATTTGTTGTTGTCCCCATGCGGCTGTTTGGCCCACGCTGCAAATTCGTCCAGCGTCCCTTCAAAACATCCGCAAACAACAAACACTGTCCCGTCTTTACAGCGGAACATGGTGGTGTGCTGGTTTTGCGGCCCAAACCCTTGTAAACAGATGTAATCTGCATCACTACCGATCTCCGCACTGCCGGATACCTGCGCATTGCCGCGTACCCGCGCATTGTCGGATACCTCCGCACTGTCGCGTACCAACGCATTGTCGTATATCCAGCAATCACCATCCTGTGACAGGTTGTCCTCACTTTGGATGTACCCGCCCTTTTCCCCGGCCTTTACATTCTCAAAATCCCGCACCGCCTCAATCCGGTACAGCGTCTTTCCCATGTATGATATCGTTTCCTCTGTTAACTTATACTTCTGCATCCCTCTACCCCCTTGACATCCTACCCCAAAACGGTGTATACTGTCAGTGTCTAATTATTTGGTCATCCTCTTATCGGATGGCTCTTTTTTTGCCAAAAAAATCCGCCCACCACGCAAAACCACCTTGCAATTTGAGTTATCGCGCGTTATGATAGCCGACATCTTTTGTCTCATTTTCTTTGCGCTCTCTTTTTCATCCATCAAAATCTCCGCCGTCTGGCTGCCGCTATTGATAAATTCCAATATCAACCGCCTAATTTCATCGTTCTTATTGTCAATCCTCTTTGGTATTTCTACGTCATACTTTAATTCCATATTTTTTCTCACAGCACCCATCCCTCCAGTAAACATCCCAATATGTACAGCCCAATTAGCGCCGCTATCTTTACCCCAACCAAATCCCGGTCGTCCAGCCACCGCCATATGCCGCGCTTTAGCTTTTGTATCATCTATGCCGCCTCCTATCTGTCTGCAATATCCGTTTTTGGCGTATAAAAACGACCCTCCGCATGTTTTTCCTCTTTTCGGACAATACCCAGTAATCGTTCCAGTGATTTTAATTCCTGTGTATGATTTTCTGCCCATTCCACAATCGGAGCCGCTTGTGCCAAAAGGTCTTTTGCCTTTCGCCGTTTCTGGCGCACTTCTTTCAATTTTCTGGATAATCGTGCCATGCTATGATAATCATGCGTTTCCAGCTCTAAGGAATGCAAAATATCCTGCGTTTCGTCGTTTGCTTCTTGTTCATCCTCAACTGCTGTCCGGTAACACTTTTGCACGTCCCGTATGTAATCCAAAAACAATGCTATACCTTCACTTATCATTTCATTCCAGCCTTTCGCTGCTGCCAGATACCGTATTTTAGCTTTTGTATCATGGTTTTCATCCTCCCACAGCTTGTCCATCATGCAGAGGTCATCCGCATTATTTCCGTTTACCGGAATTGATAATTTGCTCCGCAATTTCAGAAATCCGTTTATACACAATATCGTTAAATTCTTTCATATCCATCTTTTCACGTGGTATAAATTCCCCTGTTGTGCTCCGCATGGTCACCCCCATACATACCGCTGTCAATTCCGGCTTCTTTGCCATCATCATCACCCCCTATCATGGTTATGCTATGCAAAATTTGTCCTATTCAACTTATCGATATTTACAAAGCAACAAGCCTTTTGCCAGCACTAAATGTAAAAACATGCCTCAAAGTTCTTGAATTGTATCATGTATGGCTTTCTCAAGCCGACTAAAAAACTCTTTGGCATCCATGCATTTGTTTGAAAAATTGTTGATCACCGTAGTTCCACCAAGCGAATTTATTAAAGAGGTTACTTCTGCCAAAGTATCCTTTAATAAGTTCGCTTTTTCTATTGTCTTTTCTATTGATGTGGTATCAATTTCGACTGGCACTACAACATTTTTTGTTTCTTTCATCCTTCTCACCTCCTTTGTCTGATAAACAAGCTTTTCCTATTCTTGAACATCCAGCACACAAATATATGATTTTCCATTTTCCACACGGACTTCAAAATGTTCGATGCCGGTTATACTCAAGTTACAACACGGAATTTCCAGCGCGGTATGTTTGCCGAGCACCGAAAAACGAAATGAAGTTATGTCGTCCGAGCAATAACTTTGATTCTCTTTCAAAAGATTCACTCCAAACTTACTTTGTTGCTTTCGCACTCTAGTCTCGAAAGTATTTCTAACAACATTGCCCAAGTCGCTAAAGCCATTTCAAAATCTAAAGACCAAAATGGCTAAGAACCAAAGCTGCAATAGATAGTACTATGGGAATTAAGCTAATCAAGCACGTGCGTATCAAAAGTTTATTCGCCATTTTTCTGTGCTTCTCCATGATTTCATTTATTGTCTCTAACTGCTCCCATTCCATTTCCTCACCCCACTTCCATTTCGAATAATTCTTGCTCTTTCACATAGCCTTGTGATATAATCGCCCCATAGAAAGGAGGTGTACAAAAATGCCTGCGTACGATAATGCAACAATATGTATTAACGGCCATGAAATAAGTTCACGTCACAAAATCTTAAATGTATTCTGCGATAAATGCGGCGCAAAAACAGTCACTAACTGTAATCATTGTGGCGCTGATATACGCGGAAAAGAAAATATTCCGGGAGTAGTAAATCTTATTCCATATTCGCCACCATCATATTGTTACCATTGCGGAAACCCTTTCCCGTGGACAGCCAGTGCACTCGAAGTTGCCAAAGAGTTGATTGCAGATGATGATATGTTAGACAATGATATGAAAGAAAAATTGTCCAACTCATTGCCAGATGTTATCACCGAAACGCCAAAAACTAATTTAGCAGCAACCCGGATGAAAAAGGCAATTTCTGTTGCCGGAAAATTCACAGCCGAAGGATTGCGACAGTTTGTAATTGACTTTGGTTGCGAACTCATTAAATCTCAACTCGGCATTTGATGTTCTAAAACATGGAGCCTGTAACCCGGACACTTCTCCTGCCCGCAGTTATATGGTTCTTTTTTTATCCAACAATTACAAATTTCAACAAGCTTTTTGCCACACATGATACAGAAGTTCAAATTCTGTTCGTACTCATATCCGCAATTTTTACATTTCATAGTTTCTCACCTCCCCGCCATCTAACAAGCCCTGTCGTCCGTTGCAAACAAATCATCAATCGTACAACCAAAAACATCCGCGATGCGCTTTGCCAATCCAAGCCCCGGAATTTTTACATCTTTTTCCACACACTGTATCATCTGCTGCGTTGTCATTACCTTTTCAGCAAGTTCTGCCTGCGACCAGTTTCGCGCTTTCCTGCGCTTCATAATATTTTCACCTATCGGCATGTATCCCACCCCCTTTCATCGAAATACAACCAGCTTGTTGACTTTTTGTTTCAGATACTATATAATGATGTTGCCTATTATGGCGGGAAAGGAGTCGGTCATATTGACCAAACTTTTGACCTTGCCTGTTCCGTTGGTCGATACTGTCAGCACATATGCATTTTTATAGCAGTTCGTGGCTGCCAAAGTGACAGTGCTTCATAGAATCGGTGCTGCACCCGTAATCTCAACTGCATACCATGCTGGGGAGATTTGCAGAGTCAACGGTAAACAATCACGGCGTACGGCGGGGATGCTCTGGGAAATTCTATATGGATTTTCCGTGCAGCAGAGCAAACCCACGGGCGTTCCCGCCATAAGAACAACATAGTTGTATTATAATACAGATATTTCTGTATGTCAATATATTATGCAGATATTTCTGTATTTTAGCACTTTGCACAAATAAGAGGTGTTTAATTATGCAAAACATACAATTATCTAGTCGTATTAAAGAACGATGTAAATATCGTAAATTGCCAGTTAAACTACTTCTCGAACAGTGTGAAATGAATCGAAATACTATATATGACTTAGAAAAAAAAGGTTCTTTCCCATCAAGCGATAAATTGTCGCGTATCGCCGACTATCTCGATTGCTCAGTCGACTACCTCTTAGGCCGTACCGATGTTCCAGAGGTCAATCACGGCGATAATTACAGCCAAATACCACATTATGCACAATCCGCAGCGTCAACCGGGCGGGAACTTGGCAAATCGCAATCGCCTGACGATGTGGTCGAGATTACCGCATTACAGGAATACGAAAAAAATAAATAAAACAATGTTAAATCATTTGCATAAGGTATATAATAAGCTTATAGGAGGGATGCCGTATGGAATATATTATAAATCTGAATTGGGACAATGAAGCAGGCGTTTGGGTTGCCACCAGCGATGATATTCCGGGGCTTGTGCTCGAATCCGGTTCTTTTGACGCATTGCTTGAGCGAACCCGTTTTGCTGTGCCTGAACTTCTGGAATTAAACCATACCAATAACGCAAACCTCAACCTGACCTTTGTATCTGAGCGGCACGAAAGGATTGCGTTGTAATGGCAGAATACGAAAAGAAAGTGCGCGACATCCTCGGCCAAAATAACTGCCGCTTTGTCCGGCGCGGCAAAGGCGACCACGACATCTGGTACAGCCCAATAACCAGCCGCCATATTACTGTAGATACAAAAATAAAATCCCGTCATACCGCAAATGCAATCCTGAAACAAAGCGGCATAGACTATAGGTTTAGATAAAATAGCCACCATAGCAAATTGGGCGTTCCGCTTAAAGGGGGACAATCAATTTGGATAAAATACGCAAAGCATCGTGCGAGCTGCTTTTAGCCCTCCACGATGACATGAACTATGTCAACTTGGAACATTACGTTACAACCAAAAAGCATTGGAAGGTGGTTTTGTATCATACAAAACCCGGAGATGACCTGTTAAAACGCCTCAGCATCACGTGCGACCTGTACCAATACTCAAGGGAAAACGCCGGGTTTGCATATAGAACGCAAAATATAAATTACATATTTATAGACGGTAATTTGGATGAATTAGAACGGTTGCGCATATTGGTGCACGAAATCGGACATATCATGCTCGGACATTTGGAAACCTGTCAAATCAATGCCAGCAACCGTACCCAGAACGAAATTGATGCAAATACCTTTGTAAAGTATGTATTAAACCCGAAAAAATCCGACTGCATCAAGTATCGCATTTTAAATTTCAGAGTTGGTATATTTGCAATATTAGCAGTTGTTATTGGCATTTGTATTGGTATATTCGTTTTAAATCCCGGAATGGCTGAACCGATTGTGGACCTTCAAACAGGCAGCAATACAGTATATGTCACACCATCCGGCAATAAATACCATACAAAAGATTGCCGCTATATCGACGAAAAAACGGCCGTTGAAATACCGATTGAAAAAGCAAGCGAGAGTTATGCGCCCTGCAGCATTTGCAAACCAAATGACTAACATCTTGACGACACCATAGACTAACATAAATTAGGAAATGCCTAATTTGCTATGGTGGTTTATTTTGGAAAGGAGGTTTCCCCATGAATAACGAAGAAAAAATCATTGGAATGCTGGAACAATTATTTATTAGCCAGCAGGAAACAAACAAACGGCTGGACAAGCTGGAACAAAACGTCGCCCGCATCGAAGTGAACCACGGCCAAAAGCTGGACGCCCTTTTTGACGGATACAAAATGCTGTCTGAAAAAATTGACCAGCTCTCTCTCGCCGAAGCACAGGAAGATGATATGGCAGTTATGAAAGCCGCTATTAAACACCTTTCTAGCAAAATAGCAGAGCTGGAAAAGGCGATATAAAGGTGATAATACATGAAACTTGCAGCCGCCTATATCCGCGTCAGTACGGACGACCAAATTGAATACAGTCCAGAAAGCCAGTTGAAATCTATTCGGGAATATGCCAAACACCATGATTTCATCGTACCGGATGACTACGTATTTATCGACGAGGGAATCAGCGGGAAAAATACAAAAAAACGCCCGGAATTTAACCGGATGATTGGTATAGCCAAAAGCAAGCCAAAGCCTTTTGACGCTATTTTGCTTTGGAAGTTTAGCCGCTTTGCCAGAAACCGCGAAGATAGCATCGTGTATAAGTCTATGCTGCGCAAACAACTCGGTATTGAGGTTATCTCTATCAGCGAAGCGCTCGGCGATGATAAAATGTCTGTACTCATTGAAGCGCTCATCGAAGCAATGGACGAATACTATTCCATTAACCTGGCCGAGGAAGTCAAACGCGGCATGACAGAAAAGGCAAGCCGGGGTGAACCGCTCTCTATAGCCCCGTTTGGATACCGAATGGAACAAAAACAGCTTGTTGTTCATCCGCAAGAAAGCCAAATTGTGCAAATGATATTCCAGGAATTTTTAAATGGGCATGGTATGCGAGAACTTGCAACAACAATTAACGCAATGGGTATCCGCACACACCGGGGAAATTTGTTTGAAAACCGCACCATCGAATATATTTTAAACAACCCCGTATACATTGGAAAAATCCGTTGGAATCCTACCGGAAAAACCAGACGGGATTATCATAACGAAAATGTTATGATTGTAGACGGGACACACACGCCTATTATCTCAACCGAACTTTGGGAAAATGTACAAAAATATCTTTGCGAAAACAAACAGATTTACAGGCGCAGAGACAGAGCAACCGTAAATAACAACTTGTTTCAAGGAATTCTAAAATGCGGAAACTGCGGCAAAAGTTTGTCTTTATCCAGAAAAGGATATTTACAGTGCATCGGGTATTCCCACGGTCAATGCACAGTTTCTCATACACTCAAATATGATACAGCACACCGAATCATATTGAACCAAATCCAAAAAGACCTGATAAGCGGTAATATCCACATTACACAAAAACGGCAAAATATGTCTGACCAAAGCATGCCGCTCATATATCAAATCAAAAATGAGTATACCAAACTAGAACGGGTCAAAGCGGCCTACGAAAACGGGATTGATACAATTAGCGAGTACCAAAATAATAAGCAGCGAATTTCTACAACAATTCAAGCGTTGGAGCAGAAGCTAGCGTCACTTAAAACCCAAAAACCAAAAGAAACATTGGTAGCCGAACTACGGCAAACCTATCATAACGCCATCGACATCATACAAGACGAAGCAGTTCCAACATCAGAAAAAAACAGGCTTTTACGCAGTTTTATTGATAAAATTGTTTACGATAAAAAGAAAAATCAGCTGCAAATTTTTTATTTTGCTTAACTGTATCGCTTAAAGCAATACGGCGGCCCGGACTGATTTAAGTGATAATAAAATAAAGGCATACCCTCCGGCCTGCCTCACAATTATCCTGCGCCATTTTGTATTAAACGCAGCGCTATTATCGCTTTAATATATGTATTATATTTATAAAAAACATAAATAACCAACATAAAAAATGTACATATTTAACAAAAATATGGCTTTCAATAAATAAAGGATTGACTTTTTTTATTCTTGTGTATAATATAAATGTGTAATCAGATTACACAGCTAATACGCCCTTGTCAGTAAGCATCCCGACTATCTGGGAATCGCCGAAAACAAGGGCTATAATTTTATTTGAGAGAAGTCGTGGTGTTAAAATGAAAACTGCAATATTGGTTGATGGTGGATTTTATCGTATTAAATCAAGTAAATATTTTGGAAATAAACAAGCCTGTCAGCGTGCAGACGAGTTATTTGCTTACTGCCTTAAACATTTACAAGACAACCATGAAAAACGTGAGTTGTATAGAATTTTTTATTATGACTGTCCACCGATGGACAAAAAAGTATATCATCCTCTTTTGCAAAGAAACATTGACTTTAAGACATCAGACTTATACACGTGGATGACAGCTTTTTTAAATGAACTGAAAAAGAAACGAAAGGTCGCTTTGCGATTAGGCAGACTTGCCGATTCTCAAGCACACTATACCATAAAAAAAGAAGTATTAAAAAACTTATTTGATAAAACAATAGAATTATCGGATTTATCCGAACATGATTTTGCTGTTGCTGTTGACCAAAAAGGCGTAGATATGCGTATTGGTCTTGATATTGCATCAATGGCATATAAAAAACAAGTTGACCAAATTGTTCTAATTTCTGGTGATAGTGATTTCGTACCGGCCGCAAAACTTGCACGGCGGGAAGGGATAGATATTATTTTAGACAACATGGGAAGTTCTATCAGCGATGATCTGTTTGAACATATCGACGGAATAAAATCATATTATAAAGATTTCAATTAACGACGAGGCGTAATTACGCACCGCCGTTTTTTATTGTTTTTCTCACCCTCCACACACCCACTCATCTATCCCCAAATGCCCCCGCTCTGTCCAGCACCACCAGCAAGCGGAGCATATCATCAGTCAAGTTCAGCCCCTCGCCGTCCCCTTTCAAATATCCCACATCCACCAATTTCTGCACCGTCTGCCGTGCCCAGGCAGGCATGTTTTCATCAATATAGTTGTAAATCATCGGGTTTTCCAGCTTCTCAATCCTTGCGCACAATTCCTCATATTGCGTCATGGTCAGTCCTCCTTCCAATTCCTCTTTGAACCGTTTCCATCTCGCCCAATCGTCCCCTGCAAAGCTGCCGGGGCATACTTTTCGGCTGGCGTCATAATGCCGCACCACATGGCCGGCGTCAATGCCAAGCTCTGCCATCAGCTCCCGCACGCACTGCACCGTGTTGGCAAACGCTTTTTCGTAGTCGCCATCCGCATTGATACACATTTCCACCCCAACGCTGTTTCCGTTGGTAATGCCGTATTTTCCGTATCCGTCCCCGCAGTGCCAGGTGTAATTGGTATGGTAATCGTTCACGCACAGAATCTCTCTGTCATCCACAAAAAAATCCGCGCTTGACCCCCGGTTCCCGCTGTTGAAATACGAAAAATGGCTCCGCGCATCCGCTCCAATTCCTGTGTTGCCGGTGTCGTGTACAACAATATATTGCGGCGGTTCTGTCCGCTGCGTGATATTATACGCTATCTGCATGGCTATCCCTCCGAAATTCCCAATATTCCCCATATGGGCAGCACTGTTCTTCAGATAAAAGCAAACACTCAAAATATGTATGGTGCCTGCGCTCAAAATCGAGACTCTTTTGCATGATGTGCAGCGCCGTGTCCAATGATTCATCATCCATAATCACCCAATACGCACCGCCTACAAACAAAATACGCTTTACAACCAACTCGTCTGCAAAGAGGCTGACAAACTTCTTCATCATCCTTTTTGGTCTTTTCCCAGCAACCTGTACAAATCCGCGTACCTTCATAGCCCCTCCAAAAAATTACTGCCCTACATTTCCGTCTTTCGGTTATCCAATCACCGCCTCATATAGCTTTTTTGGCACCGTTGGTGCCCTGTCCACTCGCCGACGGCTGGGTGTATCCCAGCTGCCGCCCTTGGTAGTATAGCAATATTGCCAGCCGCTGGCCAGCAGGCTGATACCCGGCTCATCCTCTAATATGTAGGTGATAATCCGGTCATAGCCCAGCTCTCTGGCGGCACGCCTACATGCCGCATATAGGCAGCTGCACGCATTTTTCGTCCCGTCTGTACACAGCCGCAGCACCTCCACCGTTTTTTGCTGGTCTATCTGCCGCGCAACCGGCCTCCCAACAATCGCCACGCCGCACAGCCGTCCCTCGTCATAGCAGGCAATCGAAAATCGGTGCCCACATACCGGTCTGTGGTGCCGGTGACGCTCTGCAATATATGCATTTGCGTCCCGCAGCTCAATGTGCCTTATGCTTAGCATTTTTCCTCCCTCATAATCAAAAAAAGCGCCCCCGTAAGAGCGCTTGACAAGTACCATCTATTTGGATATAATGGGTGCTGGCAGATACAAAGTGCGTATGGCACGCCGCCCCCTAAGCTCACGCTTCACTTTGCTTGCGTTCGCTAAGGGGTCTGGCAGTGTCTGGGACGGTTGGCCATCTCCCAAAGGAGGTGGTGCCAATGAAACAGTACATACTCAGAATTATTATTCTGGTTGTGATGTTCCTCGTGGCTTTCACCCAAAACGTGAAATAACCGCCCCTCCGGACAAGAGATAAGCGGTTATTTCAATAACTAATTAACTTTTGGCCAACCGTTCAAAACGGTCGCTTCTGTATCTGCCTTTATTATACCCGCTTTTCCTTCTTTTGTCAAGATTCACTCCGCTTTATTTGCCTGCTTTACCACCTGATTCACATACACGCTCGCCCCGGCGGCTAAAATCCCCTGTGTAATTCCGGAAAACACCAGCATCATGCCGCCCTGCCATCCGGTCACGCCTGCCGTTGCGGCAAGGTACACTGTACTTAGCACAATCCCGCATACACCCAGCAGCCAGGGGATGTGCTTATCCTGCACTGCGCTTTTCTTCAGCGCCACACCCACCAAGTACAGCACAGGGATGAGCACTATTAGCTCCGGTTTGATGAGTTCCTTTAACATATCGTACATTCTACCGTTCCCCTCCTTTCCTTGTTTCTAAAACAGTAATCCTATGCTCGTGGTCATTCACTTTGCCATACAAATCGTCATGCGTCTCGCGGAATTCTGCCAGCTGCTCGGTATACCGCTTCTTAAACCCATCCAAGCCCTCCTGGAACGCATCCATCCGCGTAATCAGCTTCACGATCGTCGAATTGAGCTTGAGCATCGGTCCCGCCACCGCCGCAAACAATCCAACCAGCGCAATGATGACCGTCACCACCGTCCATTCCATGCTGCTCACCTCACTTTGCGTGCCTGTCCACGTAGTCGTAAATGGAGCGAATCATCGAATCATCTTTTTTCTCTATCTTTTCCATCAGCCGGTCGACAATCGCACACACCTCCGCGCGGGAAATGGGCGCATCCGGGTCAAAATGGCTCTCATCCCGGCCAGCAATCAGCCCTGCGGCATACAAATGCAGCACGTTTTTGTAATACCATGCGTCCTCCGGCACGTCGGCAAATTGCAGGCTAATGGTCTCATCCAGCAGCAAATAAATCGCATCTACCTCATCAAACGGGATGGACGACCGGCCGCCATCTTTATAATCTTCGCCCCACGAATTTTGGAAATACAGCTCCCGGCCCTTTTTCCCATTCTCGGTAAAGCCATACGCCATAACGCAGTGCGGTTCCCCAAAATAATTGGATGAGTCAATCACAAGCGGCAATTCATAGGTTAAAAATGCTTCCTTCACATCCTGCCACCGCAGATCCCTGTCACCTTTGTTAATCTTGACATAGGATTTGATGCGGTACGGTTCTGCATACGGTTCTAAATCCGGTCTTTTGTTTACCAATTTTTTCATTTCCGGCATTTCTTCATACTCATGAAACATTGTAGACGGCACCGACCCGTGTTTTCGGCACATGTCAACCGCAGTACCCGTAATCATGCCGTACCCGTTGGAATATGAGCTCCTATGATGCCCATAAAACCAGCCTGTCGAGAAATCCACCCAATTTCCAGTTTCTATGTAATTTAAGACAGATAACGTGGAACAACAAGCGTTTGCCACACACGAACCAAT
Source organism: uncultured Clostridia bacterium (assembly GCA_937959315.1). Taxonomy (GTDB): domain Bacteria; phylum Bacillota; class Clostridia; order UMGS1810; family UMGS1810; genus CALGRC01. The sequence continues at coordinate 42,691 of CALGRC010000161.1, forward strand.
AGAGCCTTGGTCTAAAACCTTCGGCATCCGGTCTTCCGGAATTTTGTACTCTTTTATATCTGTAAAATTTGGAACTGCTTTTGCCTTCGGCAACACATCGTAGTTATACACCCGCACGCTGTCCACGTTCGGCAGCGCCCCATATGCCCGTTTGGTTTCCATTGCTGTATCCTCCTTCTTGCCGCTCACCCTCTTACAAACACCCGCACAACCCCTTCGCCTGTGCGCTCCATCACCCGGAAACGCGTCGGCTGCTCCGACGCCGTCGCTATCCCGCCGGCCGCCGGTTTTACATATCCACCCGCCTGCGCTGTCCCGTCGTCCCGCACATACAGCTTGCCCAGCAGGCCTACTACATCCCATTCGGCCCGCTTGCTGCGCGGGAT
>CALGRC010000162.1 GCA_937959315.1 uncultured Clostridia bacterium
GCGCCCATATTGGTGATGGTCGCACGTTCAGGAACCGACAGAGTATGGATAGCATCGCCGGCATACTCGATAATCTTTCCCACGCCGACCTTGACGGTCATGCGGCGGAGCACTTCTAGGATAATATCCTTTGCAGCCACCCACGGCTGCAATTTCCCGGTCAGGTTGACCCGCACCACTTTTGGCATGGTGATGTAATACGCACCGCCGCCCATGGCGACCGCCACATCCATACCGCCCGCGCCGATGGCCAGCATCCCAATACCGCCGCCGGTGGGAGTGTGGCTGTCAGAACCGAGCAGCGTCTGCCCGGGGATACCAAACCGCTCCAGATGTACCTGATGGCAGATGCCGTTGCCCGGACGGGAAAAGTAAATGCCATGCTTTTTTGTGACCGTCTGGATATATTTATGGTCGTCGGCGTTTTCAAACCCCTCTTGCAGCATATTGTGGTCGATATATGCAACGCTCTTTTTGGTTTTGACCCGCGGGATGCCAATGGCCTCAAATTCCAGATACGCCATTGTCCCGGTCGAATCCTGCGTCAAGGTCTGGTCAATGCGGATGGCAATTTCCTGACCTGCCGCCATCTCACCGGATACCAGATGCCCTTTGATGATTTTCTGTGCTAAATTCAAGTGAAAAGCCCCCTTTGTATTCTGATTGTATTATTGTATACAATTTTATCAGGATTGTCAAGCCGGCAAATTTACGGTATACTATTTCCATAGGAAAGGAGCTTTTGGAAAAATGGACAGTCTGCTGTTTTCTCTACAGGTCATTTTGCCGGTCTTCCTGTTGATGGCGCTTGGATATTTCCTGCGCCGTATCCGGCTGATTGACGGCCAGTTTACCAAACAGGCCAACAAGCTGGGCTTCAAGGTATTGCTGCCCGCGCTGCTGTTTTACAACATCTACCAATCGGATTTACATACCCTATTTGACGGAAAACTGGTGGTGTTTGCGGCTGTCTGTATTTTGGCAGTTGTTGCGGCATTGTTTGTGTGTATCCCGCTGGTAGAAAAAGACCCCGCAAAATGCGGGGCCATGATACAAGGCATTTTTCGCAGCAACTATGTCATTTTTGGGGTACCGGTGGCAGTCAATATGTTTGGGCAGTCCGCCGCGCCGCTGGCTTCTATGCTGGCAGCCATCGTCATCCCCATGTTCAACCTGCTGGCCGTGGTGGTGCTCGAGCTCTTTTCGCCGCAGGAAACAAAAAGCGGCAGTGCAGCCGGCCGTATTGTACTGGGTATCGTCAAAAACCCGCTGATCCTTGGTTCGCTGCTGGGGGTGGTGTTTGTGCTGTGCGGCATCCGGCTGCCATCCGCCCTGGAACCCTTTGTTTCGGATGTTGCCAAAACAGCGACCCCCCTTGCGCTGCTGGTGTTGGGCGCAGATTTTGAATGGCGCGCCGTAGGGGCCTACCGCAAACAGATTGCCATATGCACCATTGCCAAGCTGGTGCTGCTGCCGGCGGTTGTCCTGCCCATAGCTGTGGCACTGGGCTTCCGCGGGCCGGCGCTGGGGCTGCTGCTCATCCTATTGGCTGCACCAACCGCCGTTTCCAGCTATGCCATGGCCGACCAGATGGGCGCAGACGCAGTACTTGCGGCGCAGCTGGTGGTATTTACCACCGTATTATCCAGCCTGAGCCTGTTTGTATTTGTATTTTTACTCAAAGCCTGTGCGCTGATTTGATATTGCATCATCCACGCAAAACAGCGAGCTTTTCCAGCGCATCTGCACGGCTGGAAGCAGAAACCTGGAATACCACGCGCGCTTGTGTTGGAATCTGCGCATCCCAGCTTTCCAGCGGCCCTTTCCCGCCGACAATGGGCATTTGTGCACATACCGTTTCAAACCGCCGGTAGGCATCCAAAATAACGTCCGCTTCCTGTACCAGGTTTATCAGGCACAAATGAGGGATGGACGCAAAATTATCCCACTGGTGCCGTGCGTTGGCACAGCAGTGAATGCCAATCCTGCCATACCGTTCAGACAACTGCGCCAGTTCCGGGTAAAACATGGACTGAAACACCGCTGGGCTGACGGCGCCCACCTCGTCCTCTGAAAGCGTGATCCCCGACTTCATGTAATAATTGGGATAATGTGCCACAAATTCCGGGCCAAAGGCATCAAACCAAGCGTCCAGAAACTGGGTAAGCAGCAAGTAAACTTGCTGCGACAGTTCCCGGACAGCCTCCGGTTCAGTCAAAAGAGCCGCCATCAAATCGTTTTTATCCCAAATCAGCGCCGTAATGTCCATCGGGCTTTGAATGTCCGGAATTTGTAACACTGCCGTTTTGTCAGCGCGCTGGCGCAGTTTCCCGGCAATTTCAAACAGCTCGGCAAGCGGCGTATCCCACATATTGGGCGCCTTCAGGCGTGCGGCCTGCGCCGCACTGGAAACCATAGGAAGCGCAAACGGCATATTGTCATCCGAATGGTGCACCTTGCATCCAAAGGCCTCTGCAAAAATTTCCGTCCCTGTATAAACCGGCAGGGACGGAACGGTATCGTCTGGCAGCCACTCCATGCGGTTCACCTGCATCTGATAGGATTCTACTGCCCAATCCATGCGGTCTTTGATATTGTTATGATTGGGGATTGGGCGCGGACGAAGCCCATCTTCAAAATTGATGGACACAACCCTTCGGCATCCCGGTTCCCCGTCCAGCAGTGCATTCCACCGCTGCTTGCGCTGCTCCAGCGAGTGCTCCAGCATCATCATACCCCCTTGATATGATAATAGTATCCTATCGGTTCCCAGGCAAAAAAGCCATAACAAACCAGACAAAAAACAGGAGGAAACGGACATGGACGAAAAAATATTCTGGAAAGACGCTGCACCCGGCTGTAGCAAATCGGAGCCATTCCTGCAATGGGGATCCTTAAACAGCGACTTCCGGCTGCACCGCCACGATTTTTGCGAGCTGGTGTTTATCCTGCGCGGATGCGCCGTCCATATCATCAATGGCGAATACTACCGGCTATCCCCGGGGCACGTCTACTTGCTGACCGGCGATATGCTGCATGGGTTTGCAGGGGTGTCCGGCCTGGAACTGGTCAATATTTTATTCCACCCCGCCCAAGTACTGCTTCATGCCCAGCTGCGGCATATTCAAGCTTACCGGGCATTGTTTGAAATCGAACCCCGTTACCGGCTGTCCAGCGGGCAGCAAGCATGGCTAACCCTGCCACAGCCGCTGCTGCATGATGTAGAGGCCGACCTGCGCCAGATGTACCGGGAACAAGCACTGCGGCAGGAAGGATACCAGCTTGCCCTTCAGTGCATGATGAACCAGTTGGTTGTCAAACTTTCCAGATGTTATACCACGCAAGCCAAACAGGAACTCAATCCCCCTATGCAGCTTGCTGAAGCCATCGCCTACATGGAATCCCATTTTACCGAGGATATCCGCATTGCGGATGCCGCCGCGCTAACCCATTACTCCACCCGCCACTTTTGCCGGCTGTTCCACAGCCTGTATGGAAAACCGCCCAGGGAATATCTCATCACATTGCGGCTGGAGCAAGCTCAAAAACTACTGCGGGAAACAACGCAAAGCATATCGGAGATTGCCGGAAGCTGCGGCTTTTCCGACAGCTCTTATTTTACGCGGCTGTTTGGGGAACGGCTCGGCGCAACGCCCCGCCAATTCCGCAAGCAAACCCTGCATGGAAAACAAAACGGAAACGGCTGATGCCGTTTCCGTTTTATGTTCATTTCGTTATTGATATTCCACGCCTTCTACCACTGCGTTTTTCATAAACTCCTGCCACTGCTTGGCATAGGTTTCGTTCAGCAGCCACGCCGCATCGTTTTCCACCTTGCTCTGCGATACAGGCGCAATATCGTAGTCAGGGCTGTTGACATCCCCAATCCAGCCGGTAGCCGGGTCGATGGCATTGAGCTGCACAACGCCTTTTGTCGGATCGGCATCGGCCGGAACCCGCGCTTCAAACGCCGCCTTTAAAAACAGCAAGTTGATGGAATTGGACTTCCATTGGTTGGGCCCATGGTCGGCGCCGTGGTCCACAATATAATGCACCAGCGCATTGCCTTTGCGCATATTCATGACCGATTCCAACTGCCCATTATCGCCGTAGGCCTCGTCCAATTCCCCGACAATCACCTGCGTTGGTATGCCCTCAATCCCGTCCAGCTCAAACTGCCAGCCAAACGCCGATTTATAGGCAATGACCCCAAAAAACCGTTCGGGCATCCAATCGGCAAACCGCGCGGCAAACGCCGAAGCGTTAGAATGCCCGATGGTAGCAAACGGCACATTGACAAGCTCACTGTGCCCGGTAGAGGCGGCAAATTCTTCCACCGCACGCAGCATCACCGTCCCGCACTGGTCTTGGTTTTCAAACCCCTTCAGCACACCCGGCCCGTCAAAACAGGATATCCAGGCCCAGTCCATGTCGGCAAAAAATTTCTTTACACCCGGCAATTCCTTAAACTTTATCCCCATGCCGTGGTCGTGGATAAAGACAATCCCTTTAACCACCTCGGTATCTTCAGGAATATAAATATCAAATGTGGTACCCTCTACCGTCAGCGCGCTTACCTTTTGGTCGCGCAGGGCTTTGAGCTGCGTATCCCACAAAAACACCCGGACATATTTGGTATAGGCGCTGTAATCGGATAGGTCGGTCAAAATAATCTGGTCGGTGACCGTAGTGAAATCATCCACCGTAACCGGCTTGCACTGGATATATTCCAGCTCATCCGTGTAATAGTCATACATTGCCACAAACAAATTCACATGATAAGGCTGCCCGGTCGCATTGCTGATATCCACCGAAATATTGAGCGTCCCGCTCTCTACCGACGCCGCCGCATTCCCGTCCGGGTCGGTCACCGAAATGCCCGATATCGCAATATCCTCCCCGCTGTCAAACAGCTTGACCAGGCAAAGCTTGTTGTCGTTGACACTGTAAGCCATATCGCCTAAAACCGCAATATCTTTCCCGTCAAAGCCGGGCATGTAATATTTTTTCTTGGGGTCGCCCGGGTTGGAATAATCCATAATGTACCCCGCCGTGCCGTAGTTTTCCGCCGTCAGGCTGGTCACGCTGTCCAAACGGAGTTCCCGCTGCGTATATCCGGAGGACTCTTTGATTTCATGCGCGACCACCGCCGGTGCAGACGGGTTGGTTACGTCAATATAAAAATCGTCAGATCCAACGGTATTGGGGTTTTCGTTGGGCGACACCACCATCCGCAAAAGCCCGCTGCGGACAGAATGCAGCGTGCCCCAGTCGTTTGTGGAAAAACCGGCATATCCTTCCCCGCAGTCAGTTTCCCCATATATGCCCATTCCCGGCCAGGCATTGACCGCCGTGATATCGGGAAAATCATCGTACAACAGGGTAACTGTCGTTTCCTCTAAGCCGCGCAGCATTTCATAAATGGACAGGCGGACGGTTTTCCCTGCATTTTCCTCTTTCCATTCCTCTGGCCGGCAGGAGGTGGTAACATAAATACGGTACCGGATGTTGCTCAGCTTTTCCACTGCCATACTGCGCGCGCCCGTCTTTTGGATGGAAGCAACCAACGGCAGCCCTGCCGAAATGCCGTCTAAGCTGTAAACCTCTACCGCGTTGCCGTTGCCGTTGACAAACAGCAGGTTATCCACAAGTTCCATCCGGCTGATATTGTTGGAATTGCCGGTATTTTGTACATAGGATACCGTCTCCGACAGCGTCCCGTCATCGTTGATGGGGATGACATACAGCCTGGTGCCGCTGGGCAAAATCAAATGCTGCTGGTACACCGCCATCACCGATGTGCCCGCCGTCCGTTCTTCATAGCTGTAGCTGCCAAGCTCGGTAATAGCATTTGGATCGGTCACATCATAGGCATGCACCACCCGGCTGCCATCTTCGCTGTATACAACCGTCTTATCCCCCACTTGGGCGGCGGCCACAGCGCCCAGCCTGATGTCTGCTGCACCTTCTTCCTCTTCGTCAACCAGCATATGGGTGATGACCTGCCCGGGATTGACCACCTTTCGCACGGTATTGTCAACCGGGACTTCGGTCACCGTTTCTTCTTGAATGTCAATCAAATACAACTGCCGGTCTGCCGTGACAAATGCGGTAGAACCAACCATATCCACATCGCATACCCGGACGCCGCCCGGCAGCTCCAAAGAGCCAAGCACCTGCCCGGTCGCACGGTCAAGGACCGTGGTGGAGGTATTCCAGGAACCGGCTGCGTCATCCCCAACCGCAGACAAATATCCGCTGCGGGAATTGTTGGGCTTTTCTTCCACAACCTCCACCGTCACATCTTCCAAATTGGAAAAATCAACCTTTAAAACCTTTTTCGCCGTCTGGGTATCATTGTCTTTCCCGTACGCCAGCAGCACCGCCCATTCCCCGTCAAATACCGCAGAGGAATAGGTAAAATACAAATAGGGCTCGGTCGCCGGCCAATCCTCATCCGCCGGTATAGCGGTATACACCGGCGTAAATGCTTTTGTTTCCGGGTCATAATCGATGATATTGAGCTGGGATGAGGTTGCGGCAGCGGTTTCCTTGGGCCCTTCCGACACCACGCAGATGCGGTATTTCCCATCCGCTGTCCGGATGGTTTCAATCCCGTAGATATTCAAAAGGCCGCCCGCCGCGCCGGGGTTTGCAAGGGTATATTCCGCCCGCTCGCCAGACGCCAGGCCCGTTTCCGAATCCAGCGGCTGTACGACAATGGTATCCCCGCGGAAAGCGCTGGCTCCGCTGGCATTGATGAGCGTCACCATCTTGCCGTCTATAAAATCTATCCCGTATAAGGCCCGGAAATTATTTAAGATTTTCCGCGCCGCCGCGTCCGGCTTGCCCTCGCTGGTCATGGGCAAATCCAGCGTGCCGTCCCCGTTGATGGAAAGCACATAGGTGTTATTCTGCGCTTTGTTGGAATAATACACCTTCCCGTTGTACGCGGCAAGCACAAGCGGGACATCATTGGTAATAAACTGCCCGCCCATTTCACTTTGGATCTGTTTGGGCGAAGCCGGGTCTGAAATATCAAACACCTTCAGCCCCGTACTGAGCCCCACCGCGGCAAATTGCTTCCCGCCGGTTTCGTAAACAGCGGCGCCAAACGCCCGCATTTCTACCGGCTCCTTTTCGGTGATAACTGCCTTTTGGGTAAAGGTATAGCCCGTTTCGCTGTACAGCCCGTCAGCGCCGGCCATGCCAACCGGCAGCTGGAGCAGCAGGGCTGCCGCCAAAACCACAGATAACAGCTTTTTCATAATCCCCCTCCTCTTTTTTCCTTTTCCGGAATGCAAAAGAATACTTCTATACTTTTTATAATGGAAAAAGGGAAGGGCCGTCAAGATGCTGCACCAAACAGGGTAAAAATGCGTTACAAAAAGCAAAATTTGGTATCTGAAAAGCCGCCGGAGGAGACGCGGCCCCTTCCGGCGGCAATATACATGCTATTTCCAGCGGATGAGCATTTGCCCGTCCTCAATGGTGAGAAACCGTCCGCGCGGCCTGGCGGCGGCCGGCGGCGCAGACGGAAGCATACGCCCCCGCCGCCAGACCGACAGCGACAGCCCAACCGCTGCCATGCTGGCCAGATAATTGGAACCGCCATAGGACAAAAAGGGGACGCCGATGTCAAACAATGGCATCCATCCAAGGCCGCCCAAAATACCAAATAAAAATTCCAACCCTATCAGTGCACACATCGCCAGCGAAAGATAATGCCCAAACCCCTGCCGCGTCTTGTGCGCGGTCACCGCCATACGGCAAACCAGCAGGCTGCACAGCGCCGCCACAGCAATCCCTGCGAGTATCCCGGCCTCGGCAATGAGGGCAACAAGCACCAAATTGGTATGCGGTTCGGGCAGCGCCATATCAATGGTAATCCTATGCATGCCAGGCCCTATCCATGACGCTGCGGACAAAAAATTGTGGATTTGCTGATATATCCAGCCATTGCCGCTTGCGTCAGACGCACCAAAATTGAGAAACTCCGTAAACCGTCCGACATCATAATGTTCCAATACCAAATATAACCATGTCATCAGCAGCAATACCGCGCCAGTGCCATACAGCGCCAGCAAATACACCCGCCGGCGGCCGCGGAAGTGGCCGCGTAAAACCGCTGCCGTCAGCAAAACAGCATACACCGCGGCTAAAACCAGCGCATTGCCAAGGCAGGGATACCCTACCAGCAACAGCAGCGTAACCGCCGCAACCACACACAATTTGACAACTTCCGCCGCACCGCCGCCGCGGTACCGCTCTATTAGGCCCGCGAAGCCAATCAAAAACAGTACCGGCGCAATATGCATGGGGGAAACTGACAGCGGCCCCATGGCCAGATAATACCGCCCGGCTACCGCCGCCCCAAACAACCGTGCAGCCGCAAACAGCGCCGCACCGGCAACCAGCCATATCCATGGCCGTTTTTGCAGGCGGGTGTAGTCAAAGAAATAGAGCGCCGCCAGTACTGCCGCGCCCAACGGCATGTAGCACAAAAACCGCTGGAAATAATACCATTCGTTCCCCACGGTACGCGCAGCAATGCCGCGGCTGCACACCGCCATCGCCAATGCGCCGCATGCCACAAACAGCGCCATAAATAAAAGGGTGGGCCAGTCGGTGCGCGGACGGTGCTTTTTGTCCAACTGTGCGCCGATTGCAGCGCTGTCGCCCATCTGCCGCACCGCCTCCCGCGCGGCGGCGTCTGCATCCATACCATCTGCCTGATACCTGCCGGCAAGCTCCTGCATATGCCCGGCCAGCTCGTCGCGGATATCCTGGTGTACCGCCCGGCACCGGATTTTTGCGCATACCTGATCTAAAAACTGCCCCATTGCCTCATGCACGGCACACACCCCCAATCACCTTGCCAACCGCCTGGGCATAGGCCGTCCATTCCTTCCGTTTTTCATCAAGCAGCCTGCCGCCTTTTTTGGTAAGCCGGTAATATTTGCGCCGCCGCCCTTCCGCGCTGTCCTGCCATATGCCTTCTACAGCGCCGTCGTTTTCCAGCGCATGCAAAACCGGATAGAGCGTCCCTTCCTTCATATCAAATACCCCGTCCGACTGTTTTTTCAGCTCCCCAATCATTTGGTAGCCATACTTTTCGCCGTCCGACAGCAGGCTGAGCACCAACAGCGCCGTACTGCCCTTCATCAAATCCTTTCCGACCATGCCGCACCTCCATGCCTATATTTTCTATATACATAGAATATCTAGGTATAGGATACCACAAAGCAAGCTGCCTGTCAATCCCATTAAAAAAACTATCCCCCAGGCGCCTGCCTGGGGGATAGGGAAGTATCAGCCATTTAATTTGCCAAATAAAACGCAGGATCTACGCATTTTCCATCCTTGAGCACTTCAAAATGCAGATGCGCCTCATCTGCCACCTCAAACTGTGCGGTATCGCCTACCGTTGCTATCGCGTCCCCTTTGCCGACCTGCTTGCCCTTTTCCACCATTTCAGCAGAGGACAAATTGCAATACCGGGTCTTTACGCCGCTGCCATGGTCAATGACAATGGTGATACCAAGCCTGGGGTCTTCATAAAAATCCTCTACGGTACCCGCCGCCGCGGCTGAAACGGTTGTCCCGATATCCGCCCGGATATCCATACCCTGGTGCAGCCGCCAATCGTCCATGGTCTTGGAATAGACCAAATCGGTATCGCTGTGCGGTTTCAAAATTTCACCGCCAACCGGCAAAATCAGCCGGATTGGTTCAGGCGGCGCTTCCGGCTGGGCTGCCTCCTGCTCCTGCCGCGGCTCGTCTGCCGCCTCTACCTGCTGCACAACTGCCGGCTGAACTGCCGGTTGTTCCAGCACTTCCGGCTGCTGTGCAACCTCAGGCGGGGTTTCTTCTGTCTGCTGTGAAGCGGCTATCTGGGTTTGTCCAGCCGCGCTGCGCAGCGCGGCTGCCTGTTGCTGCGCCTGGCGCTCCCTCACCACATACCCAGTTGTGCCCACCACTACAATACACAAAAACAGCAGGATGTAAAAAAGCTTGCCTTCTTTCAAAAACCGGAACCTGCCTGGTTCCTTTTTTGGCTGTTGCTTCCATTGTATTTTTTTCATACAAGCACCTCCTATGGACTATTGTTTCCATAATCAGGCGCTTTATACCGCCGTTATCCAATCTTTTCCACAACTGTGCCGGTATAATAATGGGTTAAAATAGCCTGGTAATCCGCCCCCTGCTGTGCCATGGCATTGGCGCCGTATTGGCTCATACCAACCCCGTGCCCATTCCCGGTGACAAAAAACACAATCTTCCCATCCTGGTACGCAGCGTCAAAACAGGCCGAGCGCAGGCCGAATATCGACCGGATTTCCGTCCCCTTAAACACATGGTCGCCCATGGTGACGGTGAGCACCCCGCCCGCTCCGCTGCGGACGAAATCGCCAAATAAATTGGCATCATCAAATGAAATGCCCTCTGCTGCCGCTGAAAGTTTGGCTTTCCATTCATCTACCGGCACCTCCACTGTGGACGTATGATACGGGCATGCCTCCTCGCCGGGGCTGTCCACACTGGCAAGATACGGGAAATCGCCGCCCCACACATCGCGTGAGTTTTCAGTTTGCCCGCTGCTGGACGAATGGAACACCGCCCGGATAGGCTCCCCTTGGTAAGTAACCACCTCGCCGTGGGTAGATGAAACAGCACAAGCAATCTTATCCCAATTCCCCGCACCATCTGTCCCCCATTTTGCCAATGCATCTTCTTTGGTTGTATACGCCTGGCAGCAGTTAAAATCGGTACACACGTCCGCGCCCTTGTGCGCGCCGTTTGGGTCTGGGTTCTCCTGCGCCGCCTGCCGTTTGACAACCGCATAGGTACGGGCCGCCACCGCCTGGCTTTTGAGCGCTTCAGTTTCAAATGCAGCGGGCATTTCAGCGGCCGTCACACAGGTAAGATACTCATCCATTGGCTCTTCAATTACCTGCCCGGTCAAATGATGGTATACCCGGATGGTATCCACAGGCGCCGGCGCACGGCCCGGCCCCCAGGGACCTGTACACCGTACCATCAAAAGCGGCACAATTACCACCACAAGGAGCATTGCCATTACCCAAGCCGTCACACGCCGCACCGTTATGCACCCCTTTATTGATAACACTTGACATGGTATGATTGTATGGGGATACGGACAAATTTAGAACGGCGGCTTGCTATTTTTGTCCAAATATGCTATAATAGGATAATATTTTTGAATCAAGAAAAGAGGGATGCGCTCTTGAGCGAAGAAAAAGAGTCCAAACGAATTGACGATTTGTGCGGCCGTGCCATGCAATCGTATCAAATTGACCCGGCAGCTTACAACCGCTACGAGGTCAAACGCGGCCTGCGCAACCTGGACGGCTCGGGCGTACTGGCAGGCCTGACGCAGATCAGCGAAGTCCACGGCTACACCATCAGCGAAGATGAAAAAGCCCCGGCGCCGGGCGAGCTGTCCTACCGCGGGTACGACATCAACGATTTGGCACAAAACTGCGGACGGGACAAACGGTTTGGCTTTGAAGAGGTGTGTTACCTGCTGCTGGAAGGGCGGCTGCCTACACCGGACGAGTTTGACCATTTCTGCAAATTTTTAGCCGAACACCGCGAACTGCCAGAGCTATTTACCGAAGATATGATTTTAAAGCAGCCCAGCCGCGATATTATGAATAAGCTGGCACGGTCGGTGCTGACGCTTTATTCCTATGACGATAACCCGGACGACTGCAGCGTCCAGAATATCCTGCGCCAGTCCATTTCGCTGATTGCGCGCCTGCCGGTCATTGCGGCCTATGCTTACCGTGCAAAACGGCATTATTACGATGGTTCCAGCTTGATTTTACATACTGCAAAGGCCGACTATTCCATTGCGGAAAACCTGCTGCGCATGCTGCGCTCTGACCGGCAGTTTACCAAAGAGGAAGCGGAAATTTTAGATCTGGCGCTTATTTTGCACGCAGAGCACGGCGGCGGCAACAATTCCACCTTCGCCTGCCGGGTGCTCTCGTCGTCCGGCACCGACACCTATGCGGCCATTGCAGCGGCCATCTGTGCTTTGAAAGGGCCGCGCCACGGCGGCGCCAACGCCAAAGTGATGCAGATGATGGCGGGGCTGGAGCAGGCGGTTTCCAATTGGGAAGATGAAGGGCAGGTCGCCGACTATCTGGCAAAAATCGTAAAAAAGGAAGCAGGCGACGGTTCAGGGCTCATTTACGGCATGGGCCATGCGGTATATACCATTTCCGATCCCCGCACCCTGCTGCTGAAACAAAAAGCCCGTACCCTGTGCGCAGAGCGCGGGATGGAAGAGGAGCTGCGGCTGTATGAACTGGTAGAACGGCTGGCGCCGGAAGTATTCCACTCTGTCAAAGGCGACAGTAAGGTGATTTCTGCCAATATTGATTTTTACTCCGGCTTTGTGTACAAAATGCTGGGCATCCCACAGGAGCTATACACCCCGCTGTTTGCCATTGCGCGCACAGCCGGCTGGTGCGCGCACCGCATAGAAGAGGTGGTATCGGGCGGCCGTATCATCCGCCCGGCATACAAAAGCATCTGCAAGCGCGGCAAAGCATTTATTCCGCCCGAAGAACGCTGACAGATCGGAGGGATAGCTATGGCACTGCGGCAAATCCGGCAAAACGGCGATCCTATTTTGCGCAAAGCCTGCCGGGAGGTGGATTGCGTTGACGGCCGTATCCGAATGCTGCTTGCAGATATGGCGGACACCATGTACCACACCGGTTCAGGCGTGGGGCTGGCGGCCAGCCAGGTGGGCATTTTAAAGCGGCTGGTGGTTATCGATATGGGGGATGGGCTTATCCAACTGGTAAACCCCAGGATTGTTGCACAGCAAGGGGAGCAGCAATGTATAGAAGGCTGCCTGAGTTTCCCCGGACGGTGGGGGAAAACCATCCGTCCCGCCAAAGTGACGGTACAGGCGCTGGATGAAAACGGCAGGCCGTTCCAAATAGATGGGGAAGGCGATATGGCAAAATGCCTGTGCCATGAAATTGACCATTTGGATGGGAAAGTGTTGATAGACCAAATCACCGAATGGCTGGATATCTAAAAAAGGACAGCTCCGTTTTAGAGCTGTCCTTTTTTTAATGCCCGGCAGCGCCAACCGCTACAAACCCGGTATCCTGTACCAGCCGCTGCCCTTCCGGCCCCTGCAGCCAGCGGTAAATCTGCCGTGCGGCAGAATCTTCCGGTTCACTGGCGCGGAGAACCGCCGCATACTCTACCACAAACGGATAGGCGCCCGAGCGGATATTTTCTGCATTCGGTTCCACGCCGTCAATGCTGAGCAGCTTGACCTCACTGCGGTTGTGCATTTCAGTAAAATAATAATATACGCTGTATCCAATAGAATCTGCCGCCCCGTCAAATTCTGCCACCTGGTCAATCAGCCCCGCCATGGTCGGCACTTGGTAAGTGTCCGGCGGCAGCATTTCCAACCCTTTCATCACCGTATTTTGCATGATGGCCTGGCTACCCGAATCAGCGTTGCGCTGGAAGGGCACAATGGGCGCGTCGCTGCCGCCCACCTCCTTCCAATTGGTAATTTCCCCTGTGTAAATGCCCTGGATTTGCTCAACAGTCAGGCTGTCCACCGGGTTGTCCTTGCTGACCAAAAACACAAACCCCTCTTTGGCCAACGGCGCAATATCCACTGCCACACCGGCGTCCGCGGCTTTTTGCAGCATCCCTTCATCCGGCGACACCGTAAGCAGTACATCCGACTGCCCGGACAGCAGGTTGTCAAACGCAGTGACGGTTTTATTGTGATGGGTCATCTGCTCCGCCTGCTCTAAACCAATGCCCAGCAGCCTGGCGGTCATGGCGGAGGACATGGGGATCGTAGCGGTAGAACCGTCAATGACAGGATAATCCTGCGGTGCAAACGTACAGCTTTCAAATACCGCCCAGTAATCGTCTGCCACAGATGCCAAATCGGAAACCGTATCACTGGCAAGCGCCATGCCGCGGCTGTCCCAGTACACCGTCCAGCCCAACGTTTCAAATACAATCCGCATGGGGACCACCGAACCATACTGTCCTTCATATGAAGCCGCAGGAACGGGAACCGTTTTGGTCTGATAGGACATCGTGCCCATATCAAACGCCGTCACACCGGCGGTATCCGCCCCCTGCTGGAAGCTCAGCTGCACATTGCCCGCAGAAATCAGGGTGGGATTGCTGTACCAGGAGCTGCGGCAATTTGCAATCTGCGTATCCCATGCCACGGCGGGAACCATCAGTCTGTCGTTTACAATCGCCGCCGGTTCAAAATAGACATCATCCATGATAACGCCCTTGCCGTTTACCACCATCCGGCCGTCGCCAGGCCGGAAAGCAACCGTACCGGCCCTTTCCGGCTCCGGGGGCGCAATTTGTTCCGCCGCTTCTACCAACGGGCTGTCCGGCGCTTTCCGGTTTTTCGGAAGGAAATAATAGAGCGTTTCTGTTTGTATATCCCGCAAAGCAAGAAGTTCCGCCCCATCCCCCTTTGCTATGCTGCCATATCCGCCCGAAGATACCACCAATCCCTGATAACTGCCAAGCGGCTGCCCGCCTGCGTCTATAAACCTGCCCGTATCGCCGGAATTTACCGGCATGGACAAAAACACGCCGTTCCCGATGTGCTGTACATAAACTTCGCTGTCCAGCGGGAATACCCATGAAAAACTGGTATCCACCACCCCAAATTCCTGCCAGTTTACCATCACCGGCGCATACCCGTCTACAAACGAGCCCAGCACGGGCTGTAAGCCCTCTTCTGCAAATGGGTTGCCCAAGTCCGTTACAGTCCCATTTTCCTCCAGGCGCAGCATATGTACGCTTGCAAACCCATCCACCAAATCAGCCGTTTCCGAAGCTGTTGCATACCCTTGGGAAAAACCGGTTATGTCTATGTATTGCTCTGTGGAATAGATTTCCCGCATTTGCATGTCCAGCAGCACATAGCGCGTCACGCCGCTCCCTGTATCCCGGCGGTAAACCCACGCCACGCCATTGGAAAAATCTTGCGCAACCCAGCCCGGCTCCAACAGCTTCAAAATTTCCCCCTGCGTGTTGATATACGCATACTGCCCGGAAATTTCCACCACAGCTATGCCGCCGGAAAAGGAGCCGGCATAGGAAAACTGCGGGGCGATTACATAACGCCCTGCCCGGTCAATATAGCCGTACTGTCCAAAATCCAGCTTCTGCGCCGGCGCAAGGCCGCCGGAAAACAGGCCAATGTAAGAAAAGGACGGTGCAATTTCCCAACTGCCAGCAAAATCCATGACACCCATCTGCGCACTGCCAGACTCCCGCACAATGGCATAGCCTTCCCCTATTTCCCATAGCTGCCTGCCATCGCCAAACGCCACTTCTACAATGTCAAAATAAGGCTCCAATCCAGAAAAATCGAATATTGCAGCATTTGCAGCACTATCCCCTTCTGCCAGCACACTGCCGCCAAACACCAAACATGCCGCCATCAAGTACGAAACCAACCGTTTTTTCATCCCGCCCGCCTCCTTTTATGAAACTGCCGTATGAAACCTACGGCGTCCGCCGCCGCTTGTTCCCGCTATGCCCGCCCCGCCGTTTGGCGGCGCGCTGTACCGTGCGTTCCTCTGCGCTTTTGGGCGCGCCCCCCTTGTTCCTATACATCTGCAATACCGCACAGCAAATACGCTTGATATCATACCCCTCATCGGCAAATTCCTCCACCAGCTCCAGCCAGGCGTCGTCTGCTTCCACGCTGATATTATTGGTCAAAAGGTCGCGCATCTGCTGCTGTTCCAGTTTGGCAAACGCTTCATTTTTGGGAAGCTGCCGTTCTTTGATCGGGCATTTTACATATTGTTCCAGCTCCCGCAGCAAGGCAAACTGTTCGTTGTTTTCCACCAGCGTATAGGCGGTGCCGCTCTTTTTGGCGCGGCCGGTACGGCCAATGCGGTGGATGTAGTATTCAAAATCCTGCCCAATGTCAAAATTGAA
>CALGRC010000163.1 GCA_937959315.1 uncultured Clostridia bacterium
AATCTGCCGGTTGTAGATGGCGGGAAGGCGGTTATTGATTTCCTGACAGATACGGAGACAACCGGGACACGCAATGTGATGCTTTCTGTAAAACAGGGCGGAGCGGTCATTTATTTTGTCCAACTGGAATTGGAGATTCTGGAAAGCCAATATGAAGTTTCCCAAATCCTGTTTTATGATGAAAAGGGAAATACGATTTCGGCGGAACCGGCAGTTTCCGATGCGGTTGCCAGCATTGAGGTCGGGTTCGCAATTGCGCCTCCGCAGGATGTGATTGACAGCGGTTATATTTGGGGAAGTGCCGGCAATGTACCGCATAGGAAAGATGTATATGAAGACAGTGTGGTTTTTTATCTGTCACAGCCGCTTGCCGCAGGCGGGCAATATGGGATTGTATTTCCGGATTATATAGGGACGGCAGACTATGAATACCGGTTTTCCATTTATGATGCAAGCCTTCCGGAGCTGTTGTTTTATTCCAATTTCAATAATCTGGATGACTTTGACTGGACGGAGCATGTCCAGACATTGGATATTGGCATGGAGGAATATGGGGGACTGCATGGAACTGCGCTTGTGCCCCATCCGTACAACCGCCAGCTGTTGACAAAAAAACTCAACGGCGATATGGGGCTGGGCAGTGGGCAGGTCATCATCAGCTTTGAAAAGTATCAATCAGCGGAAACGGGGATGCAGTTTTACATTTCTGTATTTGATGAAGCGAAAGAAAGCTATCAGGGCGGGGAAGTTGACGCTGTGGAAAACCTGCTGCTGCAAAAGCATGACGGGGTGCTGGGTTTGACGTCGGGGAACCATTTTACAGTGGAAGAACAGCTTTCTACTGCAAAACCGGGTAGATGGGTACAGTATGATCTGGCCGTTGATATGGAAACCCATCGGTTTGATGTATATGAGGATCATGTATTGCTGGGTTCCGGTTATCTTGCGGCGGATACCATATATGGATTGCGGCTGGAATGTCAAAGCCAGCAGGGTACATCTGCGGTGATTGACAACGTGATGGTTTCCTATGCGCCGGCGACGGCTGCGGAATTTGGGGTAGATGCCGTAGGGGAACAGGGGTATGTCGATTTGATTTTTGCACAGGCGCCAGACAGGCCTGTTTCTGCTGAAACCATCAAAATCCGCCATGCTTTTTCTGATGCTGCGGTCGATATACAAAACGTTGCAGAAATCAGCCCAAATGTGTACCGGATTTTTTCAAAACAAATTGACGATGGGGGCGGATATGTCTTACAATTAACAGAAGGGATACAAAGCGTATTTGGGAAAAATGCCGTTGGAGAATGCACGGTCTTTATTCCAAGAGAAGGCGGGTATTTTGAACTGGAAAGCATCCGCCTTTTGACGGACGAGGGAGAGGAGTTTTCCTATCAGGAACAGTATTATTTCGAAAATATCATTGGCGTTTCGGTGAAGCTGAGCGGCAATATCCGGCGCGAGGATTTGGAAGGGTTTTCCTTTCAGAAAGACGGTGCCGCATATCCGTTTATTTTGCGGTGCGATCCCAGCCATCAGTCGTATTATCTCTATTTTGACGAAAGCCTTGCGATGTGCTGCCAATACCGGCTGGTTTTGCCGGAAACGGTTGTCCGTGCAGAGGAAACGACGCAGCTCTATGACAATCGGTTTGATTTCTGTGTTTTGCCTGTCCTGGTACAGGATATCCAATTTATGGATGACTATGGCAATGTGACAGATACGCTGGTATCGCCTGCCATCTGGGCGAAAGTGTCCGTTGTGAAAAGTGGAGATGCCCCGTTGTATTTCCTTTTTGCGCTGTATCGTGATGGCAGCCTGATAGACTGTTGCGCAAGGCAGCTTAGTGGTTCGGGCGAGGAAACAGCCCTTGCCATGTTGGAAACGGACATGGATTTTTCGGATGGGACGTACCAGGCAAAGGCCTTTTTGTGGGGGACGGATATGCGCCCTTATGGATGTGCCGTGATTTTGGAGGATGCATACAATTCATAACAGATATGTGAGGAAAACCATGATACCAATGAGAATCAAAGACAACGTGTATTTGAAAAATTATTTTTTGATGCTGGTGCCTACTGTTGTATTTATGCTGTTTATGGTTGTAGCGGTAGGCTTGTTTAACCGTACCCATATGGATATGCTCCAGCAGAGTTATGCCAAAAACCTGACTGCAATCTGTATCCGGGCGGAGGAAAATGTACAGGGTGTGATAGAGACAATCAACACGCTGTCGTTTGACAATGATATGATGTATGCAATCACAAAGCAGGCAAAGGCTGTCAATCAGGAGGATATTTAT
>CALGRC010000164.1 GCA_937959315.1 uncultured Clostridia bacterium
AAAAGGCTTCCAATTCAGCAGGCGCTTTTGCCTTGCTGTGTTCTAAACCGATCAGCACGACAACAAACCGTTCGATAAAAACGGACCAGCAGGATGGGAAAAAACGGGAAATAGCGGTTTTCAATGTTTCGTCTAAAAAGCCAAGGGCAGTATAGTGCTGTAAATCCATAACGAGAAGGCAGAACCGGGAAAGCTTCTCAAAATCTGTCCCGGCTATGCGTTCACGAAATAACATCCGGTTGGAAAAATTGCCATTGAGCAGATCGGACAGGATGGTTTCGCAGGTTTGCCCTTGAATGTATGGGGCGGACAACCGTTCGGCACTCAGTTCTTTTGCCAATACGCCGGCGGCCAGTGCATAAAATTCTTCTGCAGTATCCTCAAACAGAGAGGCGTCTTCCATAACGACCAAATAGCCCAGTTGTACGCCCTCTAAACACAAGGCCGTTATGCGCCGGCGCAGGGGGCTGATATCACTGATGATGGCGGCGGGTTGCTCGCTAGGTTGGGGATTTTCCATTTGCCGGTGGAGGCTGGCTACAAATTCGTGGCTCCATGAGCCGCGTTTGATGGTTTCATTCCATGCGATGTCGTCTGATTGTATACTGGAGGAATGGGCCAGCAGGTGATAACTGGTATCGAATACTGCCAAGGGGTTGCGCAGCAGTACAGCGGCGCTGTCGGCCACTTCTGCCAAATGGTTGCCATTGAGCAGGGCGGATATCAAATTTTGCACGTTTTTGTCGGAAAGCGGATACATAAGGCACCTCGTTTTATTGTGCTGAAAGCACAATTCTGGTTTTGTTTCTTAGGATATGATACCATGTTAAAAAGGAAAAATCAATGCTATAATTGTAAAATGTTTAATGGCAATCAGGTTATTTGATTAGTCTGCCATCACAGTTTAAACGCCGTCAATTTGTTGGAATTTGCAGCGGAAAATGCGGCTTTGTTTGTTACTTTTTTATCAAAAAGGGAAGGGAGCGAGACAGATGGACGGATTACAAGCGGAATTGATGGAACAGCTTGAAGTGAAAACACGGTTTACTCTGTTTGGTGTGCTCCCAATCCCAGATTCCGTGTTTGTCACATGGATCATTATGGCTTTTTTGGTTTTACTGTCCATTTTATTGACGCGCCATATGCGGAAGATACCGAAAAAACCTCAATTGGTGGCGGAACTGTTTGTGGGTTTTATCAACAATTTTGCCAAAAATAATATTGGCAAGCATTGGCGCGCGTTTGCGCCTTATTTAGGGACGGTTGGCCTTTATATTGGATGCGCCAATTTAATTGGCATGTTTGGTCTGACACCGCCTACCAAGGATTTAAATGTCACTGCCGCACTGGCTATTATGAGCACTTTTTTGATTTATGGGGCAAATTTTCGGTACAATGGACTGCGCGGCGGTTTGAAAAAGTTTGCTGAGCCTATGCCGCTGCTCGTTCCCATCAATGTACTGGAAATCGTTATCCGTCCGTTGTCATTATGTATGCGGTTGTTTGGAAATGTCCTGGGTGCATTTATTGTTATGGAATTGATCAAGGCGGTGATTCCCGTCATTGTACCCATCCCGCTTAGCTTATATTTTGATATCTTTGACGGGATTATCCAAACCATTGTGTTTGTCTTCCTGACGACCTTGTTTACACGGGAAGTCTTGGAATAAATTTGAATGACGAAAAAGAAAAGGGGTTGTTTTTACATGGGTATTGCAATTGGAGCTGCTATTGCGGTGTTTACAGGGATTGGGGCTGGAATCGGCATTGGGATTGCCACGTCGAAAGCGTCAGAGGCCATTGCGCGTCAGCCAGAGGCGGCGGACAAGATCAACAAAGCCTTGCTGCTCGGCTGTGCATTGGCAGAAGCCACGGCAATTTATGGTTTTGTCATTGGCCTTTTGTGCATTTTGTTTTTGAAATAAAAGGGGGCGGCAGCCATGATTAACATTGACTGGAACATCATTTGGACCATTTTCAACCTGCTGGTATTGTTTGTGCTGCTGCGGATATTTTTATTTCGGCCAGTGACGCGGATGATGGAACAGCGCCAGCAGGAAATCCGCGATACCATTGCGGACGCAGATAACCAAAAGCAGCAGGCGGAAGCGTTGGCTGCGCAGTATCAGGCCCAGCTTGAACAAGCTGGCCAAAGGGCGGCTGAGCTGGTGGAGCAAGGAAAGGCGCAGGCCGCGCGGCAGGCGGAACAAATTTTAGAAGATGCCCGAAAAGATGCAGAAAAACTGCTGGCAGATGCACAGGAGCAAATTGCGCGCGAGCGGGAGCAAGCCAATGCCGCAGTGCGCGACCATGTTTCGGCATTGGTGCTTTTGACAGCTTCAAAATTGATGCAGAAGCAGATGGATGAAGCGGCTAACCGCGAGCTGGTGGATGCATTGCTGTTGGAAGCGGGTGAGAAGCAGTGAGCGAATTGGCCAGACGGTACGCGGCGGCTTTATATGCCGTTATGAAAGAGGAACCGCAGCTATGCAGCAGCCGGGATATGCTAAAAGGCAATTCTGATTTGTGGGATGCGCTGCAAAACCCTTGTATTGCCAAGCGGCAAAAGATAGCGGTATTATCGCGGATATGGGAAGGAATGCCAGAGGAACTATTTCACTTCTATTGCTTGCTGTGCCGGCGCAACCGGCTTGCATTGCTGGATGAAATTGTACAGGCATATCATTTGTTGGTGCTAGAAGATCAAGGTATTTGTGATGTTGTCGCAGTATGCGCGTATCCGTTGACTGAAAAGCAATTGGATGGGATTAGGGCGTTGCTGTGCCAACGGTTTGGAATTGCAAAGGCGGTTATCCGGCAGAAACAGGATATTTCCTTAATAGGCGGTTTTATCCTTTGCGCAGATGGCCAGACTATGGATTTGAGTGTGCGCGGTATGCTGCGGAACATGCAGCATAAGCTGCAAATGAGGTGAAGGAATTGACAAATAACCCGACGGAAATCATTTCGATATTAAAACAAGAAATTGCTGGTTTTAAGCAGTCTGCCGCTATAGAAGAAACTGGTTCGGTTATAAAAATCGGCGATGGCATCGCAACAGTATATGGACTGCGCAATGTGATGTATGGCGAATTGGTAGAATTTGAAACAGGTGTAAGGGGTATTGCCTTAAATTTGGAAATGGACAGTGTTGGCTGCATTTTGCTTGGCGCACAGGATGGGCTGGAGGAAGGTTCCACAGTGAAACGTACCGGCCGTCAGGCGGATGTACCGGTGGGGAATGCGCTCATAGGCCGCGTGGTAGACGGCTTGGGGACCCCCATTGATGGGCTGGGGCCAATAAAAGCGGAGGAAACACGGCCAATTGAGCATGAGGCATCAGGTGTGGTAACCCGTCAGCCGGTTGACCGGCCGCTGCAGACGGGGATTCTGGCCATCGACGCTTTGGCGCCGGTGGGCCGCGGGCAGCGGGAGCTTATCATTGGAGACCGGCAGACGGGAAAAACATCGATTGCCGTTGACGCAATCTTGAATCAAAAGGGGCAGGATGTCATCTGTATTTATGTCGCGATTGGGCAAAAGGCTTCAACAGTTGCAAAAATCCGTGCTACCCTTGAGCGGTATGGCGCTATGGAATACAGCATTATTGTGTCTGCATTTGCCAGTGACCCAGCGCCGCTGCAGTATGTCGCGCCTTATGCGGGGGCTGCGATGGCGGAATATTTTATGGAGCAGGGTAAAGATGTTTTGATTGTATATGATGATTTGTCTAAACATGCGGTTGCTTACCGTACGTTGTCGCTCCTGCTGCGGCGGTCGCCGGGCCGGGAAGCCTATCCCGGTGATGTATTTTACTTGCACTCACGGTTGTTGGAGCGTGCCTGCCGCATGAGTGAGGAGTTTGGCGGAGGGTCCATAACGGCGCTGCCAATTATTGAAACACAGGCTAACGACGTATCTGCCTATATACCAACCAACGTGATATCGATTACAGATGGGCAGATATATTTGGAAAGCAATTTATTTTTTGCGGGTGTGCGCCCGGCGATCAATGTCGGGCTGTCTGTATCCCGTGTGGGCGGTGCGGCGCAGACAAAAGCAGTGAAACAGTCGGCTGGCAGCCTGCGCATTGAATTGGCCCAGTTCCGGGAGCTGGAAGTATTCACGCAGTTCAGTTCGGATTTGGACGCTTCAACGAAAGAAGCGCTGGAACATGGAAAACGGCTGGTGGAACTGTTAAAGCAGCCGCTTTGCAATCCAATGCC
>CALGRC010000165.1 GCA_937959315.1 uncultured Clostridia bacterium
CAAACCGCGCCCTTTCCGTTGGCAGCCATACAGCCTGCCAATTCCAATTGAAAGATGGAAAGCTTGACAATGCAATTGAATTAACTAAATTAAATGAAGATATTGTTCGGGTTGATAATACCAGCCTTACCACTGAAAAAGGCACCTATCTGCTTTCCGACGATGTGATTGCCTATCATGCTGGTTATGACGGCACTTTCCGGATGATTCCACACAGTGCGCTATTATCATTAGACAGCGCCCATATGAGTGCATATTATGACAAGCCGCAAAGCAGCGGCGGACGCATCCGTATTATTATCGTGTTGGATTAAGCTTATTTTTATAAAAAAGGATTGACAACAAAGATAAAAACATATATAATAACTATAATTTATATTTCATCACCGCCGGGTGAAAAAGCAAGCGCTGGATTTCGTATCATTAGGCCTTTGAAGATACGAAACATCCAACGCTTTTTTATTTTTCTAGGAGGATAAGCATGAAACAGCAACCATTTTTATCGGTTTTTTTGAAGTACACCAGTTTAAGTGTCCTAGGTATGATTGGGCTGTCCTGTTACATTTTAGCAGATACATTTTTTGTATCCTTAGGGCTCGGCACAAATGGCCTGACAGCACTAAATTTGGCAATCCCTATCTATAATTTTATTCATGGAACTGGCCTTATGCTCGGTATGGGCGGTGCAACCCGATATTCCATATGTAAAAATGTAAACCGAAGAAATGCAGACGTCATTTTTACCAACACATTGTATTTGACGGCCGGGTTCGCCTGTTTTTTTGTGTGCGGCCTTTTATTTTCCAAGCCAATTACCTACCTTTTGGGGGCTGATAAAACGGTATTCCAAATGACCGAAACTTATCTGCGCGTCATCCTGTTATTTTCCCCTGCATTTCTGTTAAACGATCTATTGATTTGTTTTGTGAGGAATGATGAAAACCCCAAATTAGCAATGATTGCTATGTTAACCGGAAGCCTATCAAATATAATCTTAGATTATGTGTTCATTTTTCCGCTTAAAATGGGGATTTTTGGAGCAGTTTTTGCAACTGGGCTGGCGCCTGTCATCAGTGTGCTGGTATTATCTGTGCACAAACTGCAAAAGAAAAATCAATTTCATATTACTGCAGAAAAACCGCAAGTCAGACAGGCGATATCCACGTTATCTATTGGCGTTCCATCACTCGTTGCCGAAGTATCTTCCGGTATTGTTATTATCATTTTCAACAGCATGTTCCTCCGCTTACAGGGCAATATTGCAGTCGCTGCCTATGGAGTAGTTGCAAACCTCTCGCTTGTTGTTATCGCTATTTTTACAGGGATTGCGCAAGGGATACAGCCGCTTATCAGCAGTGCATACGGCAAAAAGGATAAGCAGAATATCCATACGATTTTACTTTATGCATTTGTGTCTATTTTTTTACTTTCAGTTGTCATTTACAGCATTATTTTTTATGGTGCAAACCCAATTGCACAAATTTTTAACCGTGAAGGGAATATGGAAATGCAGACATTGGCGGTTGACGGATTACGTATATACTTTGTTGCAACATTTTTTGTCAGTTTCAACATCATCCTATCGGCGTTTTTTGCCTCTATCAACCGTCCAAGGCCTGCACAAGCGATTTCGCTGCTCCGTGGGTTTTTCCTCATCATCCCTATGGCCTATTTTTTATCCTGGCTGTGGCACAGTACCGGCGTGTGGATGGCTTTTCCTGCTACTGAATTATGCGTAGCCATACTGGGTATTTGTATTTTTTGCAACTATCATAAAACCCAAAAAGGAAGATAAAGCTTCCTCCTTTTTAGGTTTTATGAAAAAACAATTGCTGGGTATTTTGATACAGTATCTTTTCCTGTTCATCCTCCGTCAAACCCAGCGCGTCAAAATGCTCAAAATTATAGTCGTACCGGTCGATCGGATAATCGGTGCCAAACAGCACCCGGTCAATATCATGCTTCCGGATGATGGAAACTATCTGCTCGTGGCTAAGGCGGTGATAGACACTGGACGTGTCAATATATACATCCCGGCCAATTAGATATTCACATGCTTCCTCCCACCGCATATAACCGCCCAGGTGCGCCGCAATGACGGTCAGGTTTGGAAAATCATCCATCACTTTTGCCAGGCGCTTTGGCGATGAATAGTCAAAGTTTTCATCCCCGGTGTGGAACAGCACCGGCAGTTTTTCTGCCTGCAACAATTCATAGACCGGATACATCCGCGGGTCGTCAATGTTGAACTGCTGAAAATCCGGGTGCAGCTTAATGCCCTTTAGCCCCAACCGTTTGATGCGCGCTACTTCCGCTTCAAATGGCTGGTAATCCGGATGCAGCGAGCCAAGCCCGGCAATGGTTTCACTGATATGCGCGGCTGTAAATGTATTGACATTTTCCACCTGTTCCGCTTTGGTGGCGGTTGAAAATACCACCAACTTCGTAATGCCCGCTTGCTTGGCCTCTTTTGTCAGATCTGCAAATGTCCCTTTGCCATGGATGATATAATGGTAATATTTCCCAAGATGTTCCGTCGCTTTGTCCGCAATTTTTTCCGGGAAAATATGCGTGTGTACATCAATGATTTTGCGTTTTTCCATGTTCTTCATTTCCCCTTGTCCTGTTGAAAAGGACGGCAAAATGCCGTCCCTTTTTATTATTTATTATTTCACGCCAATATCTTTCCGGTAATGCATATCGGTAAAATGCACCTTTTCCACACCGGCATAGGCCTTTTTGATGGCAGCATCCAAATCCTTATCCATCCCGACAATCCCCAGCACCCGGCCGCCCGCTGTCAAATATTTGCCGTTTTCCGCCTTGGTCCCCGCATGGAAGATTTCAATACCGCCCAGTGCTTTTGCGTCATCCAGCCCGGAAATTTCATATCCAGTGACATATTTTTTGGGATAGCCGCCAGAGGCTGCCACCACACATACTGCAGCATTATCTTCCCATTCCAGTTTTATGGTATCAAGCCTCTGGTCAATCACCGCTTCAAAAATATCTACCAAATCGGTCTTGAGCCGCGGCAATACCACCTGTGTTTCCGGGTCGCCAAACCGCGCGTTGTATTCAATGACCTTGACGCCGTTTTTGGTCATCATCAGCCCAAAAAAGATAATCCCCTGGAATGTCCTTCCCTCGCTGTTTAAAGCCTGTATGGTGGGCAGCAAAATATTGTCATAAGTTTCCTTTGCAATGGCCTCCGAATAGGTGCGGCTGGGCGAAAACGTGCCCATCCCGCCGGTATTTGGCCCCTCGTCATGGTCATAGGCGCGCTTGTGATCCTGTGCCGATACCATTGGCAAAATGTTCTTACCGTCGGTAAAGGAAAGAATGGATACCTCCTGCCCTTCTAAAAATTCTTCAATGACCACCCGGTTCCCAGCGTCGCCGAACACCTTGCTGTCCATAATATCATGGACGGCAGCTTTGGCCTCTTCAAAATCCTGCGCAATGATAACGCCCTTGCCCAGTGCCAAACCTTCTGC
The DNA here is from genome assembly GCA_937959315.1 of uncultured Clostridia bacterium. GTDB lineage: Bacteria > Bacillota > Clostridia > UMGS1810 > UMGS1810 > CALGRC01. Next base: position 3,498 of record CALGRC010000165.1, read on the forward strand.
CTTGATGACCGCCGGATAGCTGTTTTGCGCTTCAATGTACGCCAACGCTTTTTGGCTGTCGTCAAACACCTCATAGGCAGCCGTTGGGATATGATAGTTCTTCATCAATTCCTTGGAATACACCTTACTACCCTCGATGATGGCCGCATTTTTACGCGGGCCGAACACCCGCAGCCCCGCTGCCTCAAAGGCGTCGACAATGCCCATTACCAGTGGGTCGTCCGGGCCAATGACTGTTAGATCAATCTGTTTTTCCTTTGCAAAGGCAATCAGCCCGTCAAAATCAGTCGCCTTGATGTCCACACACTCGGCCAGTTCTGAAATGCCGCCGTTTCCCGGCGCACAGTACAGTTTTTCGGTTTTCGGACTCTGCGCCAGCTTCCAAACCAGCGCATGTTCCCGTCCGCCGCTTCCTACCACTAAAATTTTCATTGTATGTACTCCCTCTTAGTGTTTAAAGTGCCGCATTTTGGTAAACAGCATGGCAATGCCATACTTGTTGCATGCGTCGATGGATTCCTGGTCGCGTACCGAACCGCCCGGCTGGATAATCGCCGTAATACCTGCCTTATGCGCCGCTTCGACACAGTCGGAAAACGGGAAAAATGCATCCGAGCCCATCACAGAACCTGCCACTTTATCCCCGCCGTATTTTATGCACAGTTCCAGCGCGGTAATCCGGTTGGTCTGCCCTGGGCCAATACCAACCGACTGCAAATCCTTTGCCAGCGTAATGCCGTTGGATTTAGTATGCTTGACCAGTTTCCAGGCAAACAGCAAATCCTCCATTTCCTTTTCTGTTGGCTGTTTCTCTGTAACGCAGACCAAATCCTCCGGGCGGTACAATTCGGTATCCAACTGCTGTACCAAAAGCCCGCCCGGCACTTTAATCATACGGGTTTCATCCTTGTCAAACGGTTTGTCAATATCTTTAAGCTCCAACAGGCGGATATTTTTCTTTTTGGAAAGGATGGCAAACGCCTCATCCGAAAAAGACGGCGCAATAATGATTTCCAGGAAGATTTTTGCCATTTCCTCTGCCGTTTTGGCGTCCACCTCGCGGTTGACTGCTACAATGCCTCCAAAAATGGAAACCGGATCTGCCTCGTATGCCCGCACATAGGCGTCATAAACAGTATCCGCCGAAGCCACGCCGCATGGATTGGCATGCTTGGAAGCCACCACCGTAGGCTCTGTAAATTCCTTAAGCAATTCCAGCGCACCGTTGGCGTCGTTGATGTTATTATAAGAAAGCTCTTTGCCGTGCAACTGCTTTGCAGCAGTAATCACGCCGGTCTTATTGGAAATTTCACGATAATACATAGCGTCCTGATGTGGATTTTCGCCATAGCGCAAATCCTGCAATTTTTCAAACGTCATGGTAAAGGTATCCGGGAACCCCTTTAACCCCGCCTGCTTACGCAAATATGTCGCAATCAGCGTATCATACTGGCTGGTGTGCTCAAACACCTTATACGCAAGCAAAAATTTGGTTTCCTTTTTGACTTCACCGTTTTCTTTGAGTTCTGCAATGACCGTATCATAGTCTGCCGGGTCGACGACAACCGCAACATCCTGATAATTTTTAGCTGCCGCACGGATCATGGTTGGCCCGCCGATATCGATATTTTCAATTGCTTCGGCCAGTTCTACGCCGTCCTTTAAAATAGTCTGCTTAAACGGATACAGATTAATAGCCACGATATCAATGGGCGTCACGCCAAGCTCTGCAATCTGCTTCATATGCTCCGGATTGCTGCGCATGGCCAGCACACCCGCATGGATGGCCGGATGCAGTGTTTTGACCCGCCCGTCCAGGCATTCCGGGAATCCCGTCACATCCGATACATTGATAACCGGAACCCCCGCATCGGCAATCGCCTTCTGCGTACCGCCAGTCGATACAATCTCATACCCCAGTTGGTGCAGCCCTTTTGCAAATTCCACCACACCTGTTTTATCTGAAACGCTGATCAGCGCCCGTTTTGCCATGTCAACTCCCCCTTACTCTCGAATGCGGACATGCCGCCCGTCAACCACTAATTTTCCGTCACAAAACAGCGCGATGGACTGTGGCAATATCTCCCACTCCGCCTGCTCCATCACCCGTTTTTGTAAAATTTCCGGCGTGTCGCCATCTAAAATCCCCACTGCTTTTTGCAATATGATAGCCCCGCCATCCGGCACCGCATTGACAAAATGCGTCGTCGCACCTGTCACCTTGACGCCGTATTCCAACACCTTTTCATGGACATGCAGCCCGTAAAACCCCTTACCGCAAAAGGACGGGATCAGCGATGGATGGATGTTGATAATCCTATTCTCATATGCCTGTATCAACGGTTCGCCCACAATGGACAGATAGCCCGCCATAACAATCAGCTCCACGCTGCGCGAGCGCATATGGGCAACAATGGCCTTATCCAATTCTTCCTGTGAGGCAAACTGCCTTTTGGACAGTACCGCCCCTTCAATGCCGGCTTTTTTTGCACGTTCCAACGCATAAGCATTGGATTTGCTGGAAACCACCGTCACCACGCGGCCATTTTTGATTTTTCCGCTGTCAATTGCATCTAAAATAGCCTGCAAATTGGTACCACCGCCGGAAACCAGCACGCCAATGTTCAGCATAGCACAACACCCTCGCTGCCATTTGCCACTTCACCGATTACATACGCCTTTTCATCATGCTTTTGCAAGATTTCCAGCGCTTTGTCCGCATCCGACGGGGCAACCGCAAACAGCATGCCAATCCCCATATTGAATGTCCCAAACATATCCTGCTCCGGGATATTGCCTGTCTTTGCTATCAAATCAAAAATGGGCAGGATTTCCCAGCTCCCCTTTTTGATAACCGCCTGCTTGCCGTCCGGCAGCATCCGCGGGATGTTCTCATAAAACCCACCGCCGGTGATGTGGGATATCGCCTTGACATGACAGCTCTTTATGACATCCAGCATGGGCTTGACATAAATCTTTGTGGGTACCAGCAATGCCTCGCCAACGGTCATACCGAGCGATGCCTCGTATTGGTTCAACATAGAACGTTCCCCGTCCACATCAAATACCTTGCGCACCAGCGAATAGCCATTGCTATGCACGCCCGACGACGCAATGCCAATCAGTACATCGCCGGTTTCCACAGCGGAGCCGTCAATGATATGATCTTTACTGACAATCCCAACGGTAAAACCTGCCAAATCGTACTCGTCCACATCATAAAACCCGGGCATTTCTGCCGTTTCGCCGCCAATCAAAGCGCAATTTGCCATCACACAGCCGTCGGCAACCCCTTTGACAATCTCCGCAATGCGCTCCGGTACATTTTTGCCAACTGCTACATAGTCCAAAAACAGCAGCGGCTTCGCCCCCTGGCATACCACGTCATTGACGCACATCGCCACACAGTCCTGCCCGATGGTATCATGCTTATCCAGCAAAAACGCCAGCTTTAGCTTAGTCCCAACGCCATCGGTCCCCGCAACCAGCACCGGCTGGTCCAAATCCTCTTTAGACAGTTCAAACAATCCGCCAAACCCGCCAAGGCCAGTCAGCACGCCGCTGGTAAAGGTTTTGGATACATGCTGTTTCATTAATGCAACCGCTTTGTATCCTGCCTCAACATCAACGCCCGCAGCACGATAGCTGTCGCTCATGCTAGCACTTCCTTTCCAGTTCGTTTTTGTCCCGTTCCCCCGGCACCTCCATTGGATAACACCCGGTAAAGCAGCCCTCACAATAGCCGCCTTCCCGTCCGGGCAATACATGCTTTAATGCCTCAATGCTCAAATACCCCAAACTGTCCGCTTCAATCATCTTCTCAATTTCTGACAATTCCAAATTACATGCAATCAAATTGGATTTTGATGGGATATCGGTTCCAAAATAACACGGCCATTTAAATGGCGGCGAACTGATGCGCACATGCACCTCCAGCGCCCCGGCATTTTTCAGCATCCGTACAATATTGCGGATGGTGGTGCCGCGCACGATGGAATCGTCAATCATGACAATGCGTTTTCCCTTGACTGCATCGGATAGCGCATTTAATTTAATCTGCACGCTCTTTTGCCGCTGGTTCTGATCAGGCTGGATAAACGTCCGGCCGATATAGCGGTTTTTAATCAGTCCATATCCATAGGGAATCCCCGATTCCTCAGCATATCCAATGGCAGCGCACAGCCCCGAATCAGGTACGCCGATAACCAAATCAGCGTCAACCGGATGCTCTTTTGCCAGATATTTGCCCATCTGCTTGCGCGACTCATACACGCTGACATTTTCTATCACACTGTCCGGGCGCGCAAAATAAACATATTCAAAAATGCAGATATTGCTTTTTTCTACTACATTGTCGCGGATAGACTGTACGCCATCCTGGCTGATAACCACAATCTCGCCCGGGTCAACCTCCCGCACAAATTTTGCGCCGATCGCGTCCAGCGCACATGATTCAGATGCAAACACATAGGAATTTTCCAGCTTGCCAAGGCACAATGGGCGGATCCCATACGGGTCACGGCAGCCAATGAGCTTACGCGGGCTCATGACAACCAGCGCATACGAACCTTTGATTACCTTCATCATGCGCGATACCGCCTGTTCAATGCTGTGACAGGCAATCCGCTCCTTTGCTGTTACATAGGCGATAATTTCCGAATCATTTGTGGTCTGGAAAATAGCGCCGTTCTCTTCAAATTCATTCCGCAGCTCCGCTGCGTTGATGAGGTTTCCGTTATGCGCAATGGTCAGCGACCCTTTTTTATATTTACTGACGAGCGGCTGTGCATTTTCCCGGAAACTTGACCCAGTGGTGGAATACCGTACATGCCCAACGGCAATCTGCCCTTGCAGATGATTTAAAATAGTATCGTTAAATACCTCCGGCACCAAGCCCATATCCTTGTGGCAAATGATATTGCCGTCGTCGTTGACTGCAATGCCGCAGCTTTCCTGCCCCCGGTGTTGAGAGGCGTACAGCGCATAGTAGCAGATTTTTGCACAATCCAGCCCATCATTATCGTAGATGCCAAAAACCCCGCACTCCTCATGCAGTTTTTCGGGCCGCCACTGTAACTGTTCTAACTGGCACATTTTCAAAAGGCTCCTTTTTTATAAAATGATTATTCACCCAACAGACGCTTGCGAATTTCCTGATAGGCGTCTTCTACGCCGCCCATATCCCGGCGGAACCGGTCTTTATCCAGCTTTTCATGCGTCGTAGCGTCCCAAAACCGGCAGGTGTCCGGCGAAATTTCATCTGCCAGGATAATTTTGCCGTGATACCGCCCAAATTCCAGCTTGAAATCCACCAGAATAATATTGCTGCCCTCTAAATATTTGATAAGCAGATCATTGACCTGAAACGCAATGCGGGTAATTTCATCAATTTCTTCCTGCGTCGCCAGTTCCATTGCCAATGCATGGTAATGGTTGATGAGCGGGTCGCCCAAATCATCGTTTTTATAGGAAAATTCCAGCGTCGGGATGGCCAGCTTGGTACCCTCAGGAATCCCCAGCCGCTTGGACATACTGCCTGCGGCGATATTGCGGATGATCACTTCCAGCGGGACAATTTCCACTTTTTTTACAATGGTTTCCCGTTCACTGATTTCCTCTACAAAATGGGTGGGCACGCCGTTTTGCTCCAGCATCTTGAACAGATGGTTAGACACCCGGTTGTTGATGACCCCCTTGCCCAAAATGGTGCCTTTTTTTTCGCCGTTGAACGCCGTTGCATCGTCTTTGTAATCGACAATATAGCAATCGGGGTCATCGGTTTTGAATACCTTTTTGGCTTTCCCTTCATACAACTGTTCCAACTTTTTCATAGGGCCTCTACCTCCGCTTTGATTTGTTTATCCTTCGCTCTCACGCCGTCTTCCATTTCTTTTTTATACGCTTCCAGCTTACCCCGCAGATCAGCATTTGCAAGTGCAAGCATTTGCACTGCTAAAATGCCCGCATTATCAGCGCCGTCAATGGCAACGGTCGCCACCGGGATACCTTTTGGCATCTGTACCATGGAAAGCAGCGAATCCAACCCATCCATAGTAGACGATTTAATGGGCAGGCCAATGACCGGCAAGGTTGTATAGGCCGCCAGCACACCGCCCAGATGCGCCGCTTTCCCCGCCGCTGCAATGATAACGCCTAACCCGTTTTCAATGGCATTGGACGCAAATTCCTCCGCATCCCGCGGCGTACGGTGCGCAGAAATTACCCGCACTTCTACTGCAACGCCAAATTGCTTCAACACTTTGATACAGGGCACCAACTTGGGGAAATCCGAATCACTGCCCATAACAATGGCTACCTTTTGCCCTTCCATGTCAAACCTCCCAGAAATTTTTCTTCGATTTTGTACAAAAAATCACATGTTTTGTCAAAAAAAGAACAATTTTTATTATACCGTTTGCGCTCTTTCTTGTCAAATGAAAAAACGCACAAAATACGCGCTGGAAAATCACGGCTGTTGTACACCGCCACGGCAATTTTTATTTATCCTGCCCCCAGAATTCTATCTGCATCAGCGCCGCGAAATTCTGGCTTTTCTCAGTGTGAAACGGGTCCATCCGTTTGAATTTTACCCATTCGGTATCAATTTTTGGAAAGGAAAAGGTCTGTGCATCGCCGGTTTTTACCGGGTGGATTTCCAGTTCGGATTGGTCGGAAAATTCCAAAACCGCCGTATGCCAATAGGTATCATGCTCCTGCCCCTGTGCATTGATGGTGTAATCGCTGCGCAGATACAGTACCATTTTATCTATTTCAACTGTCCGGCCGAAATAAACGGTATAGGACAAATCCTCGTGTACCGCGCCGCCCCACGACTGATAGGGCCATGGGCCGTGCCCGCCCTTATTGATCACCCCGTCAATGGCGTTGCGCGCATAAAAGCAGCCTTCGTTGCGGGTGACACGGTTGGCATAGGCATGCGGGAACCCCAGCACTTTGCCCTCCGCTACCGCCTTAGAATCAGTCGGGTTGCTCCATTCGGGCGCGTCCGGGTCTACCACTTCATCCGGCAGGCGCACATCCAGCGGGTTCAATGCCAAATTGCGATATGTTTTATATTCTGCTTCGGTTGCCGCCCATGCGGTAACTTGCTGCACACCGTCAAATGTCCCAGGTGCAAACCCGGCAAGCGCTTCGCCTTCCGGGATAGGAAAAGTATATTCCCCTTTGGGGAGGTACATCATACAATCTTTTACGCCTTCCGCAATATGTATCCAAAGAAATTCTGCACCATCCGCCGTAAATGAAACCAGATCCCCCGGTTCATAAGCCGCTATATGCAATGTAACCCGGTCTATTCCAATGCTTTCTTCCTGCCGAACACCGGCTGCGTTCACCCTTGAAATTGTAATTTCTGCCATATGTATGACCTCCTTTTTAATCATTTGATTGCATGATATACCGTTATCACCCGAGGGCGTCCGCCCTCGTCCGGCTCTTTATCATAAAAAACTTCTAGTGCTGCTCTGTCGTCTATCATTGCGGCATTTCCCGGCTGGAACGATGGGATTTCGCGCAATATTGTTTTTTCTAATATGAGGGTATCCTCATCCAATTCCTGCTTAGGTAATTTGATTTTTTTCACCTTAAGTTCTTCAATCCGATAGAGCATATCATCTTCAAATATCATTGTACGAACAGCATCTCCACGCTGAATCGAAGCCAAGCCGTAATAATCGGATCCCGCCAAAATCTCGTTTGGCGTCGGAGCGCCAGAGCGGTCTCGTATTTGATAGGTTTTTTCTTCGTCGCCAAACCGGATTTTAAATGTATATTGCGTCGGTTCTGTTGCAATAAAAGAGGTGTCCGTCACAACCCCATATGTATAGACATCGCCAGTTGCATCTTTTAAAATGATGTCAGTAATTACGCCGTCTTCATTTTTTTGCAAATATCGGATATTGCTAATATTACATTTTAATCCATCCAAACGCTCTGGTGATGAAACGGTAACAGCCTTACATTTTGTATAATCCGCTGAATAATAAGAATCCAAAATCCGCACGTCCGGCGAAACCGGAATATCTCCAAGCATATGGGCTTCCCAGTCAAACGTCCCTTCAATATTGCTGGATGGGCGCACAACTTCTAACCCATCATCCGCGTCAACCAATACCACATTACTAACTGCGGCACCCACTGTATTCGGGATTTCCCGCTGTTTTCCATTGGTTTGGATAACAGTCGCCCTTCCATCTTTCACACCTATACACAGCCCGATTGCCGGTTGGTCTGATTCTGGTTCCTGCTGAACAACCTCGGTTGAAGTGGGTGTTTCAGGCTGACCAAGCTCCGTTGGAACTGTCACCAATGCTGTGCTGTCTGTCATCAGCAAAAGCGCTATCAAATACGCCATTACAGAAGTTTGCATCATCAGATCCCCCTCACATTATTCTCTATCCTGCGAAATCAGCCGCTTTAACGCTTCCACCGCGCACGCGATGGCGCGGGTGCTGTCGTTGCACACCGTATCCGGCAATCCCGCTTTTGGGCGTTCGACATTCCAAATAGCAGTTAATACCGCGCCAACCCGTACCTGCCGCACCAAACCCACAGAAAACAAAGCAGCCGTCTCCATTTCTGACGCCAGGCAGCCGCAATGCAAATAAGCCTCCCATGTTTCCTGCAGCATTTTCCCAACCGGCATAGTTTCCGGGCTGGTTTCCCCGTAAAAGGAATCCTTGCTCTGTACTACGCCGATATGATACCGTTTCCCATCCTCATCGGCCGACAGCGGTTCCGCCGCATCCCGCAGCGCAGAAACAACGGCAAAATCGGCCACCGCCGGATACCCCGCCGGCAAGTATTCTCGGCTTGTACCTTCCTGCCGCACCGCGGCAGTCGCAATCACCAAATCACCGCCGCAAACCTTAACATCCATCCCACCGCTGGTGCCTACACGGATAAAGGTATGTGCGCCACATGCCACCAGTTCTTCCAACGCAATGGCCGCCGATGGCCCGCCAATGCCAGTAGATACCACACTCACCTTTTCCCCGCACAAATACCCGGTATACGTATTGTACTCCCGGTTTTGCGCCACCTGCACGGCATTATCCAGCAAAGCGGCAATTTTCGAGACCCTTCCCGGGTCGCCGGGCAAAATAACATATTTGCCGATTTCTTCTGGCTTTACAGCAAGGTGAAATTGTTTTTCTGAAGAAAACAATGCCGATTTATCCTGCAATGTACTCATATTGCCATCTCCTCATCCGAAATGCCCAGAATGGTTTGGAACTGCTGTAAATATGCCGCTTCCCTCTTTTGGGTATACTTGCCGGAAAAAAAGCAATCTAACACCACATGGTACAGCGTATGCCAGCTTTCCGCTTCATGCCCTGCAAGGATGGGATAAAACTTCACCCCGCATATCCGGCTGCCGCGGTAATCCCAGTAAGAATCGCCAACCATCAGGATATCTTCCGCGTCAAACCCCTGCTTCATCAATTGGCGGATCATATCCCATTTATCGCCGTATTCATGGCCTAACATGGCATCTGGATATTGGATAAAACCAAAATTCTGCCATTCCCGCTCCAATGTCAGCATACTGGCCGTAGAAACCACCGCCAAATGGGCGGATTGCTTGATTTTTTCCATACTTTCCCGTACCAATGGAAATGTTTTGATATTGGGGGCACCTGCTTTGACCCGTGCATTGACATCCAGCGCCCAGCCGATGATTTGCCCCAGCCCTGCATCTTTTGTTTCCGCAAAAATTTTTTGAAAATCCGGCAGCGATAACCGCGCGCCACATGCAACCATATGGAAAAAACAGCTCATATCTGCCATACCAAACTTTGAAAGCGGCGCCAGAGACTCCAAATACCGGAACAGCGCATGCAGCGTTATAAAACGGTTTGCGCCGCGCGTGGTGCCGGTTAAACTGTATTGCCGGTAAAAACATTCCACTTCTTTTCGCACCGGTTCCAAATGCCAGTGGGCAAACAGCTCAGGAATGGTATAAAGGCAACATTTTGCCTCCATGGTATCATAAACGCACCCGTCTGAATCAAGCGCAATCAGTTTGTTTTTTGTCTTGGTCAGCACTTCCTCCTGTTCATTGACTAACAATTGCAGCCGCCCTAGCTGTTCCATCGGTAAATCGGCCGTTTCCGCCAATGGGAAAGGGATATCCAAACGCTGGTATTTTTCCAGGCAAAGTTTACGAAAGGGCAGCAACTCAATTTTTTCAACACAGGGAT
>CALGRC010000166.1 GCA_937959315.1 uncultured Clostridia bacterium
GAAATTCCTCGTCACGCAGGATGTGGAGGATGAAATCGAAGCGGGCATGCGGCTCCTCGATGAGCTGACCGCCTACGCCTACGCCTTCAAGCGGCAGACGGTGGACGCTTCCGAGCTGGTCATCGGCCTCAAATGCGGCGGCAGCGACGGCTTGTCCGGCATCACCGCCAACCCGCTGCTGGGCTGTGCGTCCGATCTGCTGGCGCGCCACGGTGGCACGACGCTGCTGACCGAGGTGCCGGAAATGTTTGGCGCGGAAACGCTTTTAATGGAGCGCTGCGCTTCTCGGGAGGTATTTCACCAGTTCGTTTGCATGATTCAGGATTTTAAGGATTATTTTATCCGTAACGGCCAGGAAATATATGAAAACCCATCGCCGGGAAACAAGGCGGGCGGTATTACCACCTTGGAGGAAAAGTCGCTGGGATGTGTTCAAAAGGGCGGTACATCAGCTATCGTAGATGTTTTACGGGTAGGGGACAGGGTAAAAGGCAATGGCTTGCATGTATTGTATGGGCCGGGGAATGACATGGTGGCGGTCACCAATTTAATGGCAAGCGGCGTACATATGATTTTGTTTACAACCGGGCGGGGAACGCCATTGGGCAGCCCGGTTCCTACCATAAAAATATCAACCAATACCAGGCTGTATAAGCAAAAGCCCCATTGGATCGATTTTGATGCCGGCAAGATGCTGAACGGGGACCCCATGGAGGATTTGGCGCAGCAATTGCTGGCATATTGCATAGCAGTGGCAGAAGGGACAGAAGCCTGCAATGAACGGAACGGATATAGGGAGATTGCCATTTTCAAGGATGGCGTAACGTTGTAATAGCGCCGGCTACCCTGCTTTTATTCCGGCAGCGGATTTTCCAGATTGCACGGATCGCTTTCCAGATGGAAAGCTAAAGGTACGGGCACTGAAATGACGATGAGGGCGTAAGGCAGGCGGTTTTACCGGGATTCATAGTTGATTTTTCCAGCCGGATGTGATATGATGGAAGCCATGAAAGCGAGGTTGGAAGAAAATGGCATATCCACTGAGAACAAAGCCGGTATTCAAGCAATATATTTGGGGAGGAAGCGCATTGCGCGACCGTTTTGGAAAGGACATTCCCGACGGGTTTGCAGCAGAGAGCTGGGAGATTTCCGCGCATCCAGACGGCCCGTGTACCATAGCCAACGGGATATATGCCGGTATGCAGCTTGCAGAGGCGCTGAATCGGTATCCTTCAGAGCTTTTGGGCGAAAAACGCTATCAAACTTTTCCGCTGCTGGTAAAGTTTTTGGATGCCAACCAAGATTTGTCCGTACAGGTACATCCAGACGACGCCTATGCGAAGGAGCACGAAAACGGGTCTTTGGGAAAAACGGAAATGTGGTATGTAATCGATGCCAAACCGGGCGCTAAGCTGGTATACGGTTTAAAATCCGGGACTACGCGGGAGGGGTTCCGCACGGCGATTGAAAACGGCACATTGGAAGAGGTTTTACAGTATGTCCCAGTAAAAAAAGGGGATACGTTTTTTATTCCTGCGGGCACACTGCACGCCATCTGCGGCGGATTGCTGATAGCGGAAATCCAGCAGTCCAGCAATACCACCTACCGGGTGTATGACTACAACCGCCGGGATAAGGATGGGAACCTGCGCCCATTACATGTGGAAAAGGCAGTGGATGTCACCAATCTGCACACTGCGGCGCAAAGCGGGGCTGTTCCGCCGGTTATAAAAGACGGCAATATGGTAACGGTTCTGGCCTCCTGCCCGTATTTTGAAACGGTGAAATATGAGGTGGGGTCATGTGCGCGGATGGCGGCACGGGATGCTTTTGAACTGCTGGTATTTACCGAGGGGGGCGGCTCTGTTGCCTATGACGGCGGGGAAGAACCCTTCCGGTCTGGCGACAGCTTTTTTATCCCGGCAGCGCTGGGGGATTATACGATACATGGCGCATGCGATGTGCTGCGCATTTATATTCCAGAACAACAGGAGGCAAAATAAAATGGATATTCAGGCATCTTTGGCGGATCGGGTCAAGCCGCTGGAAGCTTCGGCCATCCGTGAAATTTTCAAATTGGTAGGGCAGGCGGATATCATTTCGTTTGCAGGTGGGATTCCCGCACCGGAATTGTACCCCACTGATGATTTGGCGCGGATTTCTGCGGAAATTTTGAAAAACAACGGCCGCGCGGCTTTGCAATATGGGGTAACCGAAGGGTATGGCCCGCTTTTGGAGCTGGTAAAGGCGCGCAATGCAAACGCAGGTATTGGCAAGGCGTTTGATGCGACCATCATTACCACCGGCGCCCAGCAAGGGATTGACCTGGCGGCAAAATCTCTCATCAACCCAGGGGACGGCGTGATAGTGGAACGCCCCAGTTTTATCGGTACTTTAAATTCGCTGCGTTCTTACCAGGCGGCTTTGTATGACGCACCAGTGCTGGACGACGGGCTGGATCTGGATGCAGTGGAAAATTTGCTGAAAACCAAAAATATCAAAATCATTTATACCATCCCCACCTTCCAGAATCCAACCGGTATTACCATGAGTTTGGAAAAACGCAAAAAATTGCTTGCTTTGGCTGAACAGTATGATTGCTATATTTTGGAAGATAATCCTTATGGCGAGCTGCGGTTTCATGGTGAGGCGGTGCCAACCATCAAATCGATGGATGAGACGGGCCGTGTGCTTTACGTCGGCACTTTTTCCAAAACGCTGGCGCCGGGCCTGCGTGTGGGCTTTATCACCGGGCACAAAGATATCATTGACCGCATAGTCGTGGTAAAACAGGTGAATGATGTGCACACCACCCAGCTTGCACAGATGATAGTGGCCGAGTACATGACCCAATGCGATATGGATGCGCACATCAAGGCGGGGTGTGATTCCTGCCGGGAAAAATGCGGCCTGATGCTCAAAACCATGGATGAAACCTTCCCGGAAGGGGTATCCTACACCCGGCCGGAGGGTGGTATTTTTATTTGGGTGACGCTGCCGGAGCATATCAATACCAGCGCGCTGTTCCCAAAGGCCATTGAACGAAAGGTTGCGTTTGTGCCGGGCAATTCGTGTATGGTGGATATTGACAAGCCTACCAACTGTTTCCGGCTGAATTTCACCACCATGCCCAATGAAAAAATTGTCGCCGGCATCCAACTTTTGTCTGACCTTATCAAGGCAGAGCTGTAAGGGGGAATAGCGGGAATGGCAGACGAAAAAAAAATCATCTTTTCGGGTGTACAGCCCACCGGCTGCGTCACGCTGGGCAATTACCTCGGCGCACTTAAAAATTGGGCGGGTTTGCAGTATGATTACCATTGCTGTTTTGCAGTGATGGATATGCATGCCATCACTGTGCGGCAGGATCCGGCGGTGCTGCGGCGCCGCAGCATTGAATTTCTGGTACAGTATATGGCGTGCGGCATTGACGCTGAAGAGAACTTGCTGTTTTTCCAGTCGCATGTGCCAACGCACGCCGAGCTTGCATGGGTGTTGGACTGCAATACTTATATGGGCGAGCTTTCGCGTATGACGCAGTTTAAAGATAAATCGGCCAAACATGCGGACAATATCAATGCGGGGCTGTTTACCTATCCCAGCTTGATGGCGGCGGATATCTTGCTTTATCAGACCGATCTGGTGCCGGTGGGCAGCGACCAGAAACAGCATTTGGAGCTGGCGCGTGATTTGGCGGTGCGGTTTAACCATTATTATGGCGAAACCTTTAAGGTGCCGGATGCGTTTATTCCAAAGGAAGGCGCGCGCATCATGAGTTTGCAAGATCCGACTGCCAAAATGAGCAAGTCCGACCCCAACGAAAACGGGTTTATATCCATTTTGGATACGCCGGAGGCGATTATGCGCAAATGCAAGCGCGCGGTGACCGATTCGGATAGCGAGATTGCTGCCCGCGGGGACAAACCAGGCGTAACCAATTTGCTCAACATCTATGCCGCTGTCACCGGGACGACAGTTGCCGGGGCGGAACATGAGTTTTCGGGCAAGGGATACGGCGCGTTTAAACAGGCGGTAGGCGAGGCGGTGGTGGAAACACTGCGGCCAGTGCGCGAGCGGTATGACAAGCTCATAAAAGATAAAGCGTATATTGAGTCGGTTTACAAACACGGCGCGGAAAGGGCTTATGCCATTTCTAACCGGACATTGCAGAAGGTTTACCGCAAAGTTGGGTTTGTCAACCGCTAAACACATACCTAGGAGAACGGGATATGGATATTTTAAAGCTGGTATTCTGCTTTTCGCTGGCGTTTGTCATCTCGTTTGCAGCAACGCCGCTGGTAAAGGCGCTGGCATATAAAATCGGCGCTATTGATGTGCCGGACGGTGCGCGGCGGGTGCATAAAACACCCATCCCGCGGTTGGGCGGGCTGGCCATTTTCTATGGATTTTTAGTCAGCGTATTATTTTTTGCCGATTTGGATACGCAGCTGCGCGGCATTCTGATTGGCGCGCTGCTGATTGTTGCAATGGGCATGGTGGACGATGTGAAACAACTGGGCGCTAAAATTAAGCTGCTGGTACAGTTGCTTGCGGCGGGGATTGTGGTACTGCACGGCGTTCAGATTACCGCCATCAGTGTGCCGGATTTTATCATTGAAGGCGGTATTTTGCCGCTGGGCTGGGCCAGCATCCCGGGGACCATCATTTGGAGTGGCGGCGTCACCAATGCGGTCAACCTCATTGACGGTTTGGACGGGCTGGCGGTTGGGGTATCGTCCATTGCGACCTTTTCGTTGTTTTTCATTGCCATTTTATCGGGCGAACCGACAGTGGCCATTATTTCTGCGGCCCTGGCGGGCGGGTGTATGGGGTTTATCCCCTACAATTTCAATCCGGCCAAAATTTTTATGGGCGATACCGGCAGCACCTTTTTGGGCTTTACCCTGTCGGTCATCTGTATCCAGGGGCTGTTTAAAGGGTATGCCATCATTTCGTTTATTGTACCGTTCCTGATTTTGGGCCTGCCCATTTTTGATACGGCGTTTGCCATTTTGCGGCGTATCAAAAACAAAAAACCGATCATGGGCGCCGACCGCGGGCATTTGCACCATAAACTGATTGACATGGGCTTTTCGCAAAAGCAGACGGTTGCTATTTTGTATGTGATTGCCATGCTGCTGGGACTTTCAGCGGTGTTGGTAATAGATCAAGGCGCTTATACAGCGTTTGTGCTGATGGCGGTGGTATTGCTGGCGGTACTGTTTGCCGGTTTTTTGCTGTTGGTACGCAGCAAAAAACAGGAACACGAAGCGCAGGATAGCCAAGCGTCCCAGGCGGACGTCATTTTTGGCGCAAAAAAACAGGATAAGAAAAAATAAAACAAAGCCGCGTTTGTTTGAAAACAACGTGGCTGTTTTCATAAAAGAATAGGAGAGAGCGTATATGATAAAAGTAATGACGGTATTTGGAACCCGGCCGGAGGCGATAAAAATGGCGCCGCTGGTCAAAGAACTGGAAGCATGCCCGCAGGTGCAGTCCATTGTGGCGGTAACCGCGCAGCACCGGCAAATGCTTGACCAGGTGCTGGATATGTTTCAAATCAAACCCGACTATGATTTGGATATTATGCAGCAGCGGCAGACCTTGGCCGGCATTACCTCGCGGGCATTGAACGGCCTGTGCGGCTGTATTGCAGAGGCGAAGCCGGATGTGGTGCTGGTACACGGCGATACCACCACTACCTTTGCCGGCGCATTGGCGGCCTTTTACAGCCAGGTGAAGGTGGGCCACGTAGAGGCGGGCTTGCGCACCTACGATAAATATTCTCCCTTCCCGGAAGAAATGAACCGGTGCCTGACCGGGCGGATTGCCGATTTTCATTTCAGCCCTACGATTTCCAATAAAAATAATTTGTTAAAAGAACATATTGATGGCAATACTATCTATATTACCGGCAATACCGTCATTGACGCATTAAAGACAACGGTGCGTCCTGATTATGTATTTACAGACCAGACGCTGCGCAATTTGGATTTTGCCGGCAGCCGGGTGATATTGGTCACTGCGCACCGGCGGGAAAATTTGGGTGAACCGTTACAAAATATCTGCACAGCCATCCGGAATGTGGTGGAAGCCCATCCGGATGTGCAGGTGGTGTACCCGGTGCATTTAAACCCAGCCGTCCGCGAGGTGGCAAACGCCATTTTAGGCGGGCACAGCCGTATCCACTTGATTGACCCGCTGGGGGTGGAGGATATGCACAATGCGATGGACCGCTGCTATATGGTTATGACCGATTCGGGCGGTTTGCAGGAGGAAGCGCCGTCACTGGGCAAACCGGTTATTGTGCTGCGCCGGGAAACTGAGCGCCCTGAAGCAGTAGAGGCCGGTACGGTGGTAATTGCCGGGGTAGACCGGGCAGAAATTGAGCGGCTGGCCAACCAGATTTTAGACGATCGGTCTGTATATGATAAAATCGCCCATACAGCCAACCCATATGGCGACGGCAATGCATCCCGCAGGATTGTGGAAGCGCTGCTGTATGAATTTGGGGAATCTAGCCGGAGGCCGGAGGATTTGACGGCAAACAAATAGGGAGGGAAGCCACATGTCCTATGCAATTTTGAAGGAAATCAGGCAGGCGGAGGCACAGGCAGAGGAAACGCGCCGGGCGGCCATTGCCAAAGCACGGCAAATTGTTGACGATGCGCAGGCAGAGTGCTACCGGCTGGTTAGCGAAGCCCGGCAGGCGGGCGAACAGGAAGCAAAAACGCTTTTGGCGGGCGCTGAGCAGGCGGTGCGCGGGGAAACGGAGCAAATGGAAGCGCGTACAAAAAAAGAACGGGAAGCCCTTGTAGAAATGACCAAGCCAAAAATGGAAAAAGCAGCTGCGGCTGTGGCGGAAAGGATTGTGGGCGTATGATTGTCCCCATGAATAAACTGACCGTTTTCGGATTGCTCTTTCAAAAGGATTTGCTTATCAAACGGCTGATCAAAGCGGGCGTGGTACAGTTGGAACCGGCTGTCGAGCGGTTTGAGGGGCTGGACAGCCTGCAATCGGACACAGTGGCCCGGCAATTGGCAGATTGGGAAAACAATCTGGCAGCCGTATCGGACGCCATTGCGCTGCTTGCACCGTATGATACGCGGAAAAAAGGCTTGTTTCCTCAAAAAAGGGTGCTGACTAAGCAGCAGAACCGCGAAATGGTCACCCGGCGGGAGGGCATCCAGAAAATGGCGGATGCGGTATCCAACTGCCAAAAACGCCTGGGCGAGCTCAAGACAGAGGAAAACCGCGTCCACAATGCAATAGAAGCTTTCCGGCCATGGACGGCATACGACATTTACTTACAGGTGGATGGGACGCGGACGGTGGATGTGTTGACCGGCACTTTGCCGGCACAGGCTGATTTTGGGAAGCTGTTGTCTGATTTGCAGGGGCAAAAATGCGTGGTAGGGCAACTGGGCGAGGACAGCAAGCTGCGGTACCTGTCGGTCATCCGTGCAAAACACGGCGCGGAAGCAGCAGAAGCCCTGCTGAGGGAAGCCGGTTTTGCACGGGTGGATATGACGGCGTATACGCAGACGGTGCAGGATAATATCCAAAAGCTCCGGGAGCGGCTGGACGGTATTTCCCGGGAACGGGAAGAGCTTATAATGCAGCTAAAATCCTACGCGCCGCATTTGGAAGAGCTGGAATGGCTGCGGGATGCGCTGCGCATCGACTGCGACCGGAAAGCGGTGTATGAAAAGGCCGCCTGTACGCAGAGTACGGTTATTTTGTATGGTTATGTGCCGCAGCCGCAGGCCGCACGGGTCAAAGACGCCATAGAGTCTTCCCTGCGCGCAGTGGTCGTGGCGGAGCCGGTGCCGGATGGGGAAGAGTTCCCGGTACTGCTGCAAAACAGCAAGGCGGTAGAGCCATTTGAGGTAGTGACAGAGCTATACAGTATGCCGAAAGCGTCGCGCGGGGTAGATCCCAATACGGTGATGGCGCCCTTTTATTTCCTCTTTTTCGGGCTTATGCTCTCGGACGCCGCCTATGGCCTGATTTTGTCCATTGCCGGTTTTTTTATCCTTTGGCGTTATAAGCCTGAGGGGATGATGAAGAAGCTGATAGGCCTGTTGGCGATATGCGGTATTTCTACCTTCGGATGGGGTATTTTGTTTGGCGGGTGGTTTGGCAATGTCGCCGAAGCGGTGACCAATGGGAAGTTTATTTTGCAGCCGGTGTGGTTCAACCCGCTGGATAACCCGATGAAGCTGCTGATTTGGTCGTTTGTGCTGGGGTTTCTGCACATTTATGCGGCCATGGGGATGGATATTTACACCAAGTGGAAAAACGGGGCAAAAGCGGACGCAATCTTCGATACGGTACCGTGGCTGCTGGTACTCATTGGTTTGCCGCTGGCTGCCGCGCCGATGGGCGCCAGTATGATGGAAAGCGCCATCCCGCCCTCTGCCAGCGGCGTATTGACAAAAATGGGGCTTGTGCTTGCCATAGTGGGCGTTGCCGCACTGATTCTTACCCAGGGCCGGAAAGAAAAAAATATGTTTAAGAAATTGACCAAAGGGATATCGTCACTGTACGATATCACAGGTTATGTGTCGGATATCCTGTCCTATTCGCGGCTCCTGGCATTGGGCCTGGCCACCGGTGTCATTGCCATGGTGGTCAATACCATGGGTACGCTGGCAGGTACCGACAATGCAGTGGGGATTATCCTGTTTGTCATTGTGTTTATCCTGGGGCATGCGCTCAACCTATCCATCAATGTGCTGGGTGCGTTTGTCCATTCCAGCAGGCTGCAATATGTAGAGTTTTTCGGCAAGTTTTATGAGGGCGGCGGCAAAGCCTTCCGGCCCTTTGCACAGCATACCAAATACGTGACGGTCAAAGAATAGGAGGATGGAACATGAATTGGTTTGATTTGCTTTTGAATGGGACTTTTTTGGCGGTGTTGGGTGCGGTATTGGCCGTGAGCCTGGCGGGGGTCGGTTCGGCAAAAGGGGTTGGCCTAGTGGGCGAAAAAGCTGCGGGCTTGATTACCGAAGACCCGGATAAATTCGGGCAGGCGCTGATTTTGCAGCTTCTTCCCGGTACGCAGGGTATTTATGGCTTGCTGACGGCGTTTATCATCCTGTTTAACATCGGTATCATCGGCGGCAGCCCCAAGGATTTGACAACGGTGCAGGGGCTGCAGTATTTTGCGGCGGCGTTGCCTATGGCAATTGTCGGCTATTTGAGCGCCATTGCCCAGGGGCGCGTTTCGGCGGCTGCCATTGGCATCATTGCAAAAAAACCGGAGGAAATGGCAAAGGGCATCACTTTTGCGGCCATGGTGGAAACCTATGCGGTGCTGGCGCTGCTCATTTCCATTCTCGCGATATTCGGGATCAAATAAAACCGCTTGGCGGCTGGCTTTTTTGAAAGGAGGCGTCAAATGGAAGGAAATGAAAAGCTCATCATCGACAGCATTTTAGAGGAATCCGCTGCCTTTGCCGAACGTACGGAAAAAGCGGCGCAGAAAGAGGCGGAAGCTATGCTTGCGGCTGCGCGCGCTGATGCGGCGGCGGTGAAACAGGCGCTGCTCAGCGGGGCGGAAAAACAGTTGGCAGAAAAGAAAGAACGGATACTTGCTGCCGCGCGGCTGGATGGGAAGAAACAGATACTGGAGGAAAAACAGCGGCTGCTCGCGCAGGTGATTGATATGGCTGTGGAAAAGATTATATCTTTGCCTGATCAGGAGTACCTGGCAGTGATCGAGCGGATGCTTGTTGGCGCAGTGAGTGAAAACATCGGTGTGTCCGACCATTTTGCTGTGATTGTATCGCCGCTGGATAAACAGCGTATCAGCGGCACATTTGTCGAAAGGGTCAACCGGTCGCTCAACGCGGCAGAATTCCCTGCGTTCAAGCAGCCGCTTGACTGGGCGCAAAAAATGATTGTGGGCGCTTTTGCTGGCGGAAGCGGTGAGCGGCTGACAGAAAATTTTGTAAAAAAAGCGGGAAAACAGTTACAGGGCATCACGCTTACGGGTTCAGAAGAACAGCGGGACATTGGCCCGGGTTTTATATTGCAGGCGGGCAGGATAGAAATAAACTGTACGTTTGCTGCAATTGTCCGCAGCCGCCGCGATGCATTGGAAGAATTGGCCGCGCGCATATTGTTTTCGTAAAGGGGGCATACGGATGGGAAGGTATGACGACACCGCGTATGCCTATGCGGTCGGGCGGATTCAGGCGGTTGAAACGGGGCTGCTGGACGATGGCAAACTGGAACAGATGATAGCCGCGCGGACATTTGACGAGGCTTACCGGATGCTTTCCGAGGCGGATTACGACACTGCGCTGCCCTTTGAAGAGGCGCTCAAACAAGCGTTAGACCGTACCTATGCGCTATTGGAGGAGCTTGCGCCTGACAAGCATTTAATGGATATTTTTTTACTGAAAAATGATTACCACAATTTAAAAGTGCTGATTAAACAGGAGTTTTTGCCACTGGATGCCGTACAGGATACAAATTGCCTGATTGCAAACGGTTCTATGCCGGCGGACGAGTTGGCGGCGCTGTTTGCCAACCGGCAGTTCGGGAAGCTGCATCCCGTCATGCGGCAGGCGGTAGAGGAAGCTATTTCCAGTATGCAGACGGCAGGCGACCCGCAGCAAATAGATTTGTTGCTGGACCGCGCCCTTTATCGTCAGATGGCGGCGCTGGCAGGGCAAATGGACAACGCGTTTGTATCCGGATGGGTGGCGCGCATGGCAGATACCACCAATATCCGTACCTGTGTGCGGGTGCGGCGGATGGGAAAAGGCGCAGCGTTCTTAGAACAAGCGTTGCTGCCGTGCGGAGATTTGCCTGTTTCGCTGTTTTTAAACGGATGTTCCGGGCCGCTGGACGCATTTGCCCAAGCGCTGTCGGCTACCCGTTATGCGGCGGTGGCGGCAGATGGCTTAGACATCCCGCCCGGCCTGCTGGAAAAGAAATGCGGGCGGTTTTTGATGGAGTATGTGATGGAGGCACGGTATGTGCCGCTGGGGCTAGAGCCGCTTGTTGGGTACCTGCTTAAAAAGGAAGAGGAGATCAAGGCTGTGCGGGTGATATTGGTTGGTAAGAAAAACCATCTGGACGCAGCAGCTATCCGGGAAAGGGTTGGTGCAGATGGCTGATATTGCAGTGATTGGCGATAAAGACAGCGTACAGGGGTTTTTGGCGCTGGGATTATCTGTATATACGGAACCCGACCCGGGCAGTGCGGAAGAACGGTTGAAAAGCCTGGCGCGCGAAGGGTGCGCAATTATCTATATCACAGAAAATTTGGCACAGCACATGATGGATACCATTGCACGTTACAGTGCATCCAGGCTGCCGGCGGTCATTTTGATTCCCAACAATGCCGGTCCGCTGGGGCTCGGGATGACTGGCGTTAAAAAATCGGTGGAACGCGCGGTCGGAGCGGACATTTTGTTCGGCAATGACGCATGATTTGGGGATAGAGGAGGAAAGAGGAATGGCACAGGACATAGAGAAGGCCGGCGTCATTGTCAAAGTTTCCGGCCCGCTGGTGGTGGCAGACCACATGCGGCATGCCAATATGTTTGACGTGGTGCGGGTGAGCGACTTGGGGCTGATAGGCGAAATTATTGAGATGCGCGGAGAGGAAGCATCCATACAGGTGTACGAGGAAACCCAGGGCCTTGGGCCGGGTGAGCAGGTGGTGTCCACGTATGCGCCGCTGTCGGTGGAGCTGGGGCCGGGGCTTTTAGAGCAGATATACGATGGTATCCAGCGTCCGCTGGAAGCGATGATGGAGCAGACCGGCAGCAATATCACCCGTGGTGTGAAGGTGGAAGCGCTGGACAAGAGCAGGAAATGGGAATTCCATCCAGCCGCAAAGCCGGGCGATAAGGTGGAGGCGGGAGATATCATTGGTACCGTGCAGGAAACGGTGGTTGTGGAGCACCGGATTATGGTGCCGTTTGGCATATCTGGTGTGATAGAAGAAATCTATGAAGGCAGTTTTACCATTTTGGATACAGTGTGTGTGCTGCGGAGCGGGGATGGGAAAAAACACAACCTTTGTATGATGCAAAAGTGGCCGGTGCGGCGCGGGCGTCCTTATAAGGAAAAATTGCCGCCGGAGGAACCGCTGATTACCGGGCAGCGGGTGATTGATACCTTTTTCCCCATTGCCAAGGGCGGCGTGGCGGCTGTGCCGGGGCCGTTTGGCAGCGGGAAAACGGTGGTGCAGCACCAGCTTGCTAAGTGGGCGGATGCGGACATTGTAGTGTACATTGGCTGCGGTGAACGCGGCAATGAGATGACTGACGTGCTGCTGGAATTCCCGGAACTCAAAGACCCCAAGACGGGGGAATCGCTGATGAAACGGACCGTGCTGATAGCCAATACTTCCGATATGCCGGTAGCGGCGCGGGAAGCGAGTATTTATACCGGCATTACCATTGCAGAGTATTTCCGTGATATGGGTTATTCAGTAGCATTGATGGCCGATTCCACATCCCGCTGGGCGGAAGCGCTCCGCGAGATGAGCGGACGGCTGGAAGAAATGCCTGGCGAAGAAGGGTACCCAGCATATTTGGCGTCCCGTTTGGCGCAGTTTTATGAACGCGCGGGTAAAGTGGTTTCGCTGGGGCAGGAAGGACGTGTGGGCGCGCTGTCAGTCATTGGCGCGGTATCTCCGCCGGGCGGCGACCTGTCTGAGCCGGTGACGCAGGCGACGCTGCGCATTGTCAAAGTTTTTTGGGGGCTGGATTCCTCCCTTGCCTACCAGCGGCATTTCCCGGCAATCCATTGGCTTAACTCTTATTCGCTTTACCAGGATCGGGTAGATGTATGGGCGGATGAAAATGTCGCGCGCAACTGGTCAGATTTGCGTGCCAGCATGATGCGTATCCTCGGCGAAGAGGCAGAATTGCAGGAAATTGTCAGTTTGGTCGGCGTGGACGCGCTTTCCAAAGATGACCGGCTGACATTGGAAACCGCCAAGATTGTGCGCGAGGATTATTTGCACCAAAATGCATTCCACGAGGTGGATACCTATACGTCGCTGTTTAAGCAATACCGGATGTTGGAGCTGATCGCACAGTTTTATGAAAAGGGCAAGCAGGCGCTGGCCGCCGGTGCAAATATCGAAGAAATTATCGCCATTCCTGCACGGGAACGGATTGGCCGCGCAAAGTATGTGGAAGAAAAACAGGTACATGCAGTATTTGGGGAAATAGAACAGCAGATTTCCAGCCAGTTGGCAGAATTGGAAGAAAAGGGAGGTGAGGATGCGTGAAGGAGTATAAGACCATAGAAGAAGTGGCCGGACCGCTGATGCTGGTAAGGCAGGTAGAGGGCGTCAAGTATTATGAACTGGGCGAAATAGAACTGGCAAACGGTGAAATCCGCCGGTGCCGTGTGCTCGAAATTGACCGGGATAAAGCATTGGTGCAGTTGTTTGAGAGCTCTGCCGGTATCAACCTGGGGGAAGGCAAGGTGCGTTTTCTGGGCCATGCGATGGATTTGCCGGTTTCCGAGGACATGCTGGGACGGGTGTTTTCCGGGATGGGCGTCCCCATTGACGGCGGGCCCAATATCATTCCTGAAAAACGGCTGGATATCAATGGCATTCCTATGAACCCTGCTGCACGCAATTATCCTTCCGAGTTTATTCAAACAGGGATATCGGCCATTGACGGCCTAAATACGCTGGTGCGCGGGCAAAAGCTGCCTATCTTTTCGGCATCCGGGCTTCCGCATGCAAATTTGGCGGCACAGATTGCCCGGCAGGCGCAGGTGCGTGGCACGGAAGGCCAGTTCGCCGTTGTGTTTGCCGCGGTGGGTATCACGTTTGAGGAAGCTGATTTTTTCATTTCTGATTTTAAAAAGACCGGCGCTATTGACCGGGCGGTTTTGTTTATCAACCTGGCAAATGATCCGGCGGTGGAACGTATTTCCACGCCGCGTATGGCGCTGACTGCCGCCGAATACCTGGCGTTTGAAAAGGGTATGCATGTGCTCACGATTATGACCGATATCACCAATTATGCCGAGGCGCTGCGCGAGGTGTCGGCGGCGCGCAAGGAAGTGCCGGGGCGGCGGGGGTACCCAGGTTACATGTATACCGATTTGGCAACCTTATATGAACGCGCCGGACGCAAAAAGGGGAGCGATGGCTCTATTACGCTGATACCGATACTCACTATGCCGGAAGAGGACAAGACGCACCCGATTCCCGATTTGACCGGGTATATCACCGAAGGCCAGATTATCCTGTCGCGGGATTTGTACCGCAAGGGTGTGACCCCGCCCATTGATGTGCTGCCGTCGCTGTCGCGGTTAAAGGACAAGGGGATCGGCCGCGGCAAAACGCGCGAAGATCACGCCGATACCATGAACCAATTGTTTTCCGCTTATGCGCGGGGGAAAGAAGCCAAGGAACTGATGGTTATTTTGGGTGAAGCGGCGCTGACCGATATGGATAAGCTGTATGCCAAATTTGCCGATGAGTTTGAAGCTAGGTATGTGTCGCAGGGGTATGCAAAAAACCGCAGTATAGAAGAGACGCTGGATTTGGGCTGGGAGCTTTTGCGGATATTGCCGAAGTCAGAGCTCAAACGGATCCGCGACGAATATTTGGAACAATACTATTAATGGGGGTGGAACCATGGCACAGCAGCGGGTAAACCCCACGCGCATGGAGCTGACGCGGCTGAAAAAACGGCTGAAAACGGCTATGCGCGGGCATAAATTATTAAAAGATAAACTAGATGAGCTCATGAAACAGTTTTTGGATATTGTGCGCCAGAACAAAGAAAAGCGCGAAGTGGTAGAGCGCGGCCTTGCTGGGGCTAACGCAAGTTTCCTTATGGCGCGTGCGCTCATGAGTGATGTCTCTATGGAAGAAGCGCTCATGTTTCCCAAGCAGGCGGTATCCCTTTCAGTAGGTATTAAGAATATCATGAGCGTGCATGTACCAGATTTTGCATTTGAAACGGCAAACAGCGACCCATCCAGTAATTATGCCTATGGGTTTGCTTCAACATCCGGCGAACTGGATGACGCTATCGGCAAGCTGTCGTCCACCCTTTCGGATATGCTTGCGCTGGCACAGCTAGAAAAGGCAGCGCAGCTATTGTCGGTGGAGATTGAAAAAACCCGCCGGCGGGTCAATGCGCTGGAATATGTGATGATTCCCAATTTGCAGGCCAACATCAAAGCCATTACTATGAAACTGGATGAAAATGAGCGCGGCAATTTGACCCGTTTGATGAAAGTTAAGGATATGATGCTAAAGGCTTCGATAGAGGCGCGGCAGCGGGGAGAAAGCGGTTTTTAAAAAAAGCAGGCGGAAAAATCCGCCTGCTTTTTTTACTGTAATCTGGATAGGAGGGCTGGAAATGATAAACTTTTTATTGAAATTTCGCCAATCAGATTATATAATAAACCTATTGAAAAATAGGCGGGCGGATGGAGCCTCCGCCATAAAAAAAGATGCGGGGAACTGCATACATAAGAGAGGAGAAAAAAGACATGGCAATACCTACACCAAAAAAATATGTGGCGGATTTTGAAGAGCTGGGTTTAGGGATGTTTGTCCACTGGGGGCTGTATTCCCAGCTTGGGAAGGGAGAATGGTATTTTACCCAGGGTTATCCGGGGACGATGGAGGAATACATGGCCCTGAAGGATACCTTTACTGCGGAGGATTTTGACGCAGAACGGCTGGCGCGTACGGCTAAAAATGCGGGATGCCGCTATATCGTGCTGACCACCCGCCATCATGAAGGGTTTTCCCTTTATGACACCTGCGGCTTAAACGATTTTGACGCGCCGCACAGCGCGGCAGGGCGTGATTTGGTCAGGGAATATGTGGACGCCTGCCGGAAATATGATATCCTGCCGTTCTTTTATCATACCACATTGGACTGGTACCGGCCGGAATTTGACAGCGATTTTGACGCATACTTGGAATATCTGCGTAAAAGCGTGGAAATTTTGTGCACAAACTATGGCAAAATCGGCGGGCTGTGGTTTGATGGAAATTGGTCCAAACCGGACGCCGACTGGAAAGAGGATGAGCTGTATGCGACCATCCGCAAGCACCAGCCCGAGGCTATGATTATCAATAATACCGGATTAGAGCGCCGCGGGGCAACCGGGAATCCGGAGATTGACGCAGTGACGTTTGAACAGGGCCGGCCGACGCCCATGGACCGCGAAGGGATGCCAAAATACCTGGCCGCCGAAATGTGCGGTACCATCAATGACCACTGGGGCATCGGGGCGCAGGATTTCAATTTTAAATCCCCCCGCGAGCTGATTGAAAACCTATGTGCCTGCCGCAAGGTGGGGGCCAACTACCTAATGAATATCGGCCCCACGGCACAGGGCGGGATTGAACCGATACAGGCGGAGCTGTTGAACATCGTCGGCAAATGGATGGGGCTGTACGGCGAGGCTATTTACGAGGGCAGGCCCTATGCCGGCGGCGGGATGGGCAAAAACTTTATGTTAAAGGGCGACGGCGTCCTGTACCTGTTCTTTTTTGACTTGGCACGGTGCGGCAGCGAAAACGTCGTGGTAGGCGGCAATTACTGCGGTGCATATGCCTTTGGCAATGTGACAGACGAAATCGCCTCGGTTGCGTGGATGGACAATGATGAACAGCTTGCTTTTTCCCAAAACGGCGGGCTGCTGGCCGTCAACGCGACGGGATTCCCCTATGGCATGTCCACCTGTGTGCGGGTGGCAAAGGCGGTGCTGAAAAAAGCATTGTAATCTTTATTTGTTTCTTTGTTATTTTTAGAACTTGCCTGAAAGCATTGAAAAACAAATTGCAATCTGCCAAACCGGATAGTATAATACAACCAGGTTTTACACAGGAAAGCGAGGATGGATATGAAGCAAAAACGGTATTTTGGATTACATTTTGATTTTCACGCGGAAAACACCGATGAAATTGGCGGGCGTACTACGGTAGAGGGGATTTTGCGGTATTTGGAGCAGGCCAAACCGGACTTTGTGCAGTGCGACTGCAAAGGGCATCCGGGCAATGCGTGCTATCCTACCAAAATAGGCCATCCGGCAGACAGGCTGGTGGGGGATAATTTAAAGGTCTGGCGGGAGGCCACCCGGCAGTATGGCGTCCCGTTGTATGTACACTACTCCAGCCTGCTGGACACCGCCTATGTCAAGGAGCACCCTGACTGCGCGCAGCGGCACCCGGACGGGACGGGCGACCAGTGGAGCATCAGCTTCTTCAGCCCGTATGTGGACGAGATGATGATCCCGCAGATGAAAGAGATTATTGACGAGTATGATGTGGACGGCATTTGGGTGGACGGGGACTGCTGGGCGGTATGGGGGGACGACTGCTCGCCCTATACCGAACGGCATATGAAGGAAGGCATGACCGAGGCGGAGCGGAAAAAGGTGCTGCACGATGGATACCTGCAATATTTAAAGCACTATGTAGACGAGCTTCACGCCTACAAGCCGGGGTTCCGCATTGCCAGCAACTGGGCATTCAGCTCTTACATACCGGAAAAACCTGAGATTGCGCTTGACTGGCTTTCGGGCGATTTCCCGTCTAACAACAGCGTCAACATGGCGCGCTACGAGGGGCGGTGCCTAGCCGCGCAGCGTATGCCGTGGGATTTGATGTCTTGGAGTTTTGAATGGGCCCACCGGACGGAAAAACCGGCGGTGCAGTCCAAGCAGGAGGTGGCGCAGGCCATTGCATTGGGCGGCGGCGTCCAGGTGTATTTCAGCCAGAACCGGGACGGCAGCGCTCCTGAAACCAACTGCGAACGCCTCAAAGAAATTTCTGATTTTGTACGGGAGCGGGAGCCGCTCAACTTCGGCAAGGAGCCGGTAGCGCAGGTGGGGCTGTTTTATTCTGCGGTGGACCGGTACCGGCACAGCAATGTGTTTAACGCGGCCGGCAGCACCAATGCGCTGATTGGGACGCTCAACTGCTTGCTGGACGCCCAGTATACCGTGCAGGTGATATTGGAATACCAGATAGACGAGCTGGAAGCGTATGATATGGTGGTCATCCCGCAGTGGGTGCAGATGGGCGATGAGGTCAATGCTGCTTTGCGCCGGTATGTGGAAAACGGCGGGATCCTGATTGCCGTGGGCGCAGACAGTTGTGTGGAGCAGGCAGCCATGTTTGGGCTGCCCTGTCGGTTGGACGATACGGAAACCGAGCGCTATTTGCAAAGCGATACCGGGCTGTTTGCAAAGCTTGCCGGCCCGGCTGCCGACTGCGGCGAGGCGGACGGCGAGGCGTTTTATACCTCCCGTGATATCCGGGACCGCCAAAAGAGCGCCTGTAAAATTGCAGCCTGCGGCAAGGGGCAGGTGTGCCTCATCCCGTTTGATTTGGGTACCAATTATTTTGACGGTAAAAACCTGGTTTTGACCGATTTTCTCCGGCGGGTGCTGCGTACGCTCAAGGCGCCTGCGGTGGAAGTCAGCCATAGGCAGGTTGACATCACCATGCAAAAAGACGGCGGTGCCTTGTTGGTTAATTTGCTCAATATGCGCGGCGAGCACGCCGACTGGAAAACCATTGTCTATGACGAGGTGCCGGAAATTTATGATGTTGCGGTGCGTATCTACGGCGCATTCCAAGCGGCGGAGGTGCCGCTGCAGCCAGAGGCTGAGGTTGCCGTAGAAGCAGACAGCGTATTGGTGAAGCTCAAGCGCTTACACATCCACGAGGTCATTTGTTTGAAACGTAAATAATCAAAAAATTAACCGGGCGTATGGGCAAAAGTACCAATTTTACGCCCGGCTTTTTTGGCGCTGTTTTTGCTAAAATATGCTTGTAATACTTGACGGTAAAGCAAATTTCCCATATAATAAAAACTATGATTGGATATTTGGGTAAGGTTAAGAAAAAAACGTGGTGGCTGCTGGCGTTGGGCATGGATATTGTGCTGGCGGCGGGTTTGTATTTTTGGCGGGAAGCGGTGGCGGTATCGGCTTTTTTGACGCCAGACTGTATGCTGCGGGGCACGACTGGCCTGCTCTGCCCGGTTTGCGGCGGGACGCATGCGTTGGTTTCGCTGATGCACGGGCATATTTTGCGGGCGTTTCAATATAATTGGTTTGTCATGTGTTTGGCGGGGTATGCCGTTTTGCTGTGGGGCACGATGCATGTGTTTTGCCTGAGCGGCGGCCGTGTGGGTTTAAAACTGTTGTCCTATTTGCTGCACTACCGTATAGCCATAGCATTTGGTTTGCTTGCGGGATGCTTTTTTATCCTGGCAAACCTTCTGGCAGTGCTGGGGATTGGATGGCAGTGTTTATAAAAAAGGGGGAATCATACATGGATGAACAAAACATCAATGGGATGGAACCGGAAAATGAACAAAACAATGCAGCGGGCGGCACGGCAGATACTTCCGGCACCAATGCTGCCAGTACTGCGGGCAGCGAGAGTTACAGCGCCGGGGCGGTAGAACCGCCGCAGAACGCAGGTGACAAAAAAGGGATGGCCATTGCGTCGATGGTATTGGGCATTATTTCGGTTGTCTTCTTTTGCCTGTGGTACATTGCCATTCCGGCGGCTATTGTCGGGCTGGTGCTTGGCGTTTTGTCAAACAAGGCGGCAAAAAGCGGGATGGCTACGGCTGGCATTGTATTATCCATTATTGCGCTGGCGGTTGCTATCATCTGGATTTTGGGCCTGGGTGCGTTGATTGCCGGGCTCAGTGCAATGAGCTGAATAGGGATAACAAAAAATGGACGGCGGGGAAAAGGCCCCGCCGCCCATTTTTTTGTTTTTGGATATTGACAAAAAGGGAAACAGGTGGTATAATATCGCTACGTTTTGCAAAAGGCAAAACGGGAAGAGATCAGATGAGATAAGATTTGAGAGGAGACGAGAAGAATGAAACAGATGTTACCAGATGAAAAGGGCTTTTTTGGGCAGTTTGGAGGCCGGTTTATCCCGCCGCAGTTAGAAGCGGTTTTGGATGAAGTCAAAACGGCGTTTCAAAATGCGAAGGAGGACGAATCGTTTTTAAATGAATTGTCCTATTATCTGCGCGATTATGTGGGGCGGCCTTCGCCGCTGTATTTTGCGCACAGGCTGACTGAACGGGTGGGCGGCGCAAAAATCTATCTCAAGCGGGAAGATTTGAACCATACCGGCTCGCATAAGATTAACAACTGCATAGGGCAGGTGCTGCTGGCCAAGCGGCTGGGGAAAAAACGTGTCATTGCGGAAACCGGCGCAGGGCAGCACGGCGTGGCAACGGCAACGGCATGCGCCATGTTTGATATGGAGTGTATCATTTACATGGGCGCCGAAGATACCGTCCGCCAGGAACTGAATGTATTCCGCATGAAGCTGCTGGGTGCAAAGGTAGTGCCGGTCACACAGGGCACACAGACCCTCAAGGATGCGGTGGATGTAGCCTTGAACGATTTGATTGCGCATTATCAGGATACATACTATATGCTGGGTTCGGCTGTCGGCCCTGACCCCTATCCGGAAATGGTAAAATATTTCCAATCGGTCATTGGCCGGGAGGCAAAAAAACAGATATTGGAACAAGAGGGGCGGCTGCCGGATGTTGTGATGGCCTGTGTGGGCGGCGGCAGCAATGCCATTGGGCTGTTTGCCCCGTTTTATGAGGATAGGTCGGTACAGATGATTGGCGTGGAACCTGCTGGGCGCGGGTTGGATACCCCAGACCATGCGGCGACCTTGACAAAGGGTTCGGTTGGCGTACTGCACGGGTTTAAAAGCTATGTACTGCAAGATGAAAACGGCCAGCCGCTGCCGGTCTATTCAGTTTCTGCGGGGTTGGATTATCCCGGTGTGGGACCGGAACACAGCTTTTTTAAAGACAGCGGCCGCGCACAGTATGTGACAGTAACCGACCAGGAGGCGCTGGATGCGTTTTGTATGCTGTCTGAGGTAGAAGGGATTATCCCCGCGCTGGAAAGCGCCCATGCAGTGGCGTATGCAGTAAAGGATGCAAAAACGCTTTCGCCCGACCAGGTGATGGTTGTCAATTTGTCCGGGCGGGGCGATAAAGATGTTCACCAGGTATTGCAAATATTGAAGCAGGCGTAATGTTAACACCTCCGGGAACCATTCCCGGAGGTGTTTTATCAAAAGCAAAAAAGGGAGTGTCGTACATGGCAGAACAGACGGAAATCCGGCTGAAAAAAGGTGCGTTTGGATACGGGAAAAGGAATGTGGAAGCATATATTGCACAGCTTTCGGGGCAATATGATACGGCTATGAAAGAAAAGGATAAAACAATCGCCGATTTGACCAACAAGGTTGGCGCTTTGACCCGCAAAATCAATGAATACGAGGCGGAACGGCTGCGTGTTGCCGATACGCTGGTCAAAGCGGAAAAAGAGGCGGAACATGCCGTTGCCAAAGCCATGGAAGATGCAAAAGGTGAAAAGGAACGGCTGCTTGCCGAATTGGAAGGGTACCGCGGGAAAATAGCGGAGGCAAAGCAAACGCTGGCAAACCTGAAAACCGATACGCTGGGTTTGATGGACCGCTATCGGGAATATGTGGACGCAATTGCCGGCCAGGACGGCATATTGGTGGAAAAAGAAGGATGAAGCTGAATGCATATGCAAAAATCAATCTGGCGCTGGATGTATGCGGACGGTTGGAAAATGGGTATCATGCCGTTCGGATGGTGATGCAGTCGGTATCTCTGTGCGATGTGGTTACCATGCACCGCACATCTGATGGGATTGTGCTTTCGTGCAGTGATCAATCGCTGCCGTGTGATGGGGGAAACCTCGCCTATCGCGCGGCGGCGATATTTTTGGAGCGCACGGGTATCCGCGGCGGAGTTGCCATAAGGCTGGAAAAGCATATCCCGGCGCAGGCCGGGCTGGGCGGGGGCAGTGCAGACGCTGCGGCGGTGCTGCGAGGGATGGATGCGTTGTATCAAACCCATCTGCCCATGGACACCCTACTGGCATGGGGGTTGGAATTGGGGGCAGACGTCCCCTTTTGCCTGCTGGGCGGGACGGCGCTGGCCGAAGGGATTGGCGGGTGCCTGACGCCGCTTGCCGGGATGCCGCGTACCCCGGTGGTGCTGATAAAGCCGGAGGGCGGCATATCTACCGCATGGGCCTATGGCATACTGGATCAGATGCGTCCGGCGCCGCATGCGGATGTAGATGCAGTGGTGCAATGTTTGGATACGCCCCAGCGGCTGGCCGGCCGGATGGAGAATGTATTTGAGCCGGTTGTGCTGCCAAAATTTCCGGCAGTGGGAAGCTGCAAACGGCGTCTGCTGGAACTGGGGGCAAATGGCGCGCTCATGAGCGGCACCGGCTCGGCGGTGTTTGGGCTGTTTTCGGACGGCGGTACGGCGGAGGCCGCTTGCCGCATCTTGCTGGCCGAAGGGATGCAGGCATTTTTGGCGTATACAGTGCAGCCGGACAGCCGGGCGGCAGACAAAACATAGGAGGGTAGGTTTGCGCATGGTAACTTTGCTGTTGCTTGTCATTTATATTTGTTATGTTGGACTTGGCCTTCCCGACTCGCTGCTGGGGACGGCTTGGCCGGCTATTTATGTGGATTTTGGCGTACCGGTGTCGGCGGTCAGCGTAGTTTCTTTCCTTATTTCGCTTGGGACAGTGTTTGCCAGCCTGCTGAGCGCCCGGCTTATTCGGCGGTTTGGCACAGGGGTGATTACCGCTGTCAGTACTACGCTGACTGCGCTGGCGTTGCTGGGCTTTGCAGTGTCCGACAGCCTGCTGTGGCTGTGCGTGCTTGCCCTGCCGATGGGGCTGGGGGCCGGCGCCATCGACACTGCCCTTAACAACTATGTGGCGCTTCACTATCAGGCGCGCGTCATGAATTTTTTACACTGCGCATACGGGGTAGGCGTGTCGCTCAGCCCGTATATCATGTCATTGGCGTTGGGCAACCAGGCAAACTGGCGGGGCGGATACCGGATCATATTTGCGATCCAGATGGCAATTGCCATTGTCAGTATTGCGGCGCTGCCGCTGTGGAGCAGGCAGCCGCACGCTGCCGCTGTGCAGGTAGAGGACAGCGGCCGGCGGGTGTCGTTTTTTTCACTGCTCAAAATGCCGGCTGTCCGGGCAAATTACTGGGTATTTATCGGCTCCTGTTCTATTGAGGCCATCTGCCTGGCATGGGGCAGTACCTTTTTGGTGGATGCAAAAGGGGCGGCCGCCGATTTTGCCGCCCTTATGATGACCCTCTATTTTGTTGGGATTGCGCTGGGGCGGTTTTTGTCCGGGCTGCTTGCCAACCGCTTATCCTGTTGGCGGCTGGTGTTTTTGGGGCAGGCGGTCACGGCCGGTTCGGTTGCGCTGTTGTTTTTGCCGCTGCCAGCCTTGGCTGCGGGCGCGGCATTGTTTTTGACTGGCCTGGGCAATGGCGTTGTATTTCCAAATATGACGCATTTGACGCCGGAAAATTTTGGAAGGGATTTGTCGGCGCCGGTGATTGGGACTCAAATGGCAGTCGCTTATCTTGGTTTTATGCTGGCGCCGCCAATCTTTGGGCTGCTGGCAGAGCTGTGCGGGCTGCGGGTGTTCCCGGTGTTTTTGCTGCTGCTCTTTTTGGTAATGGCGGCTGCCACCTGGCTGCTCCGGCGGCGTTTGGGTACTGCTGGGCGGCATTGAAAAATTTGGACGGCCCCCCTTGTATAAAACCGTTAAAGCTGGTCGATACTGAAAGTATCAGTAGAAAACCGGAAAGAACGGAATGGGGGAACAGCAAATGAAAAAAGTGGCGTTGGCATTTTTGATTGGTTGTATTTTTACCTATGTGGTGTCTGCTTATACAGACGGTGTGGAAACGTCATTGGCGGAAGGGGTTATCCGCCTGCATGTACTGGCAAACAGCGACAGCGAGGCCGACCAGCGGCTAAAATACCAGGTGCGCGACCGCATCATTGCTGAAACTGGCCTGCTGTTTGAAGACAGCGATACCATTCAGCAGACGCGGACGGAAATTTGCAGGCAGTTGGACCATATCCAGCAGATTGCCCAGGATGAGGTGTACCGCGCCGGGTATGACTATCCGGTGGAAGTGGAATTCGGCGATAGTGAGTTCCCCACCAAAGTCTATGGCAATGTGACGCTGCCGGCTGGTACCTATGAGGCACTTAAGGTTAAAATTGGCAGCGCCCAGGGGCAGAACTGGTGGTGTGTGCTGTTCCCGCCGCTGTGCTTTGTGGATGCAACAACAGCGGAAATGCCGGAAAAATCGCAGCAGCAGCTCAAAGCGGGAATGGGCGAATCAGAATATGAATTGATAACCCAAACAGACCGGCTGCCGGTGGAAGTACGGTTTAAAGCATATGAAATCTGGCAGGAAGGACGCATGAAACTGCGCGCCATGTTTGCCCGGCTGGATTAGTGTTTAAAGGAAAACGGATTTTATGCAGTTTGGTGTATAAAATCCGTTTTTTATATAATAGGAAATTGCGCAAAAAGAAAAAGTGTGATATAATGAAAAAAGATTAAAATAGAGCATAATAAAAGAAGGG
>CALGRC010000167.1 GCA_937959315.1 uncultured Clostridia bacterium
GTGATGCTGATGCCGCCGTTGCCGATAAAGTGGACATGCTTATACATGAAGCAAACAACTCCTGTCGGTTTGGATTCTCTTTTTCTATAGTATACTACAGTTTGAAAAAAAATCCAACAGAATTTACTCAGGGATAAAAAATATTGATAAAACGGATATCAAAAAAACAAAACGGCTGGGAAGATTCTATCGTATAGGATGCCGCAACTTTGCACAAGATAACATCAGCTACATTTGATTTTCTTACAACAAACGGAGGTACGATACATGGAAATTACCGATATCCGCATCCGGCAGATTGCGCAGGAAGGGAAAATGAAGGCGGTTGTATCTGTCACATTCGACAATTGCTTTGTGGTGCATGACATCAAAATCATCGAGGGCGCAGACAAGCTGTTTATCGCCATGCCCAGCCGCAAAACCCCGGAAGGGGAGTTTAAAGACATTGCCCATCCCATCAATATGGAAATGCGCGAGCGATTGCAGCAGGGTATTTTGGAAAAATACCAGACGACGCTGGTGGAACAACAGATGGAGTTGGAATGAACTGCGGCGGATAAAGCCTCCACTTTTTCCAAAGAAAAAGCTGGAGGCTTTTGTTATACTCGCCGTATTATTTTCCGGCGAGAAGCGAGGCGGTTACTTTGCCGTCTTGGACGCTGCACGATATGGAAACCGGGTAGCTGCGGTTGTTGATAAAGCGGAAATCCTGCGAACCGTAAGCTACGGCGGCGTCCTGCCCTTTTTTGATATAAGTGGGGTCTATTTGGTGGTCGTGCCGTTCGGTCACCGGGAAGCCGCCTTTGGCGGCGGCGTTGTAAAGGGTGGAGGAAAGCTGGCAGATGCCGCCGCCCAGCCCTTCCTCTACCTGCTTGCCGTGGCCGATGATTTTGGCCTTTTTGTAGCCCCGTTCCTCGGTGCGCCGGCCGACGGTCTGGTTAAAGGAAAATTCCTCCCCTGGCTGCAGGGCTTTTTGGTTGACGCTTTGGATTGCAAGCTTGATGTTGTGTACACGGTTTTCGGTATTGTCATTGAGCGGGGTGGAAAAGGAAGACAGCACAGTACCGGCCTGCGGGCGGCTGTGCGGTTCTTTCGGCTGTTGTTCCTCCTGCGGCTGCTCCTGTGGCTGCTCCTGTGGCTGCTGCGTTTGTTGTGCGGGCGGCTGCGCTTGGGACTGCTGTTCTGGCTGCATTTGCCGGCTTTGCTGCTGTGTGCTGCACCCGCACAGCAGGCACAGGGCGGCGCACAGAAAAATGGTTTGTTTTTTCATGCTGCATCTCTCCTCATCCGTTTAGTATGGCGGCTTTTGCAATGGACAATTCGCATAAAAAAATTTTTTGTACGGGAAAATTTTTCACACGCTGTGCCTTTACAATGCGGGGGCGATCTGGTAAAATGAAAAAAACGATAGGAGGGATCTGTATGTCTGACGAGATTCGGCAAATTGCCATGCGCTTGCGCGACTTACGGGAAATATCGGACATTACCCGTGAGGAACTGGCGGAGAAACTGCACATTTCCACAGAGGACTATATCAGCTATGAGGAGGGCGGGACGGACATTCCGGTCAGCCTGTTGTATGAAGCGGCAAATATCTTCAAGGTGGATTTGACAGAATTGCTGTCCGGC
Organism: uncultured Clostridia bacterium; assembly: GCA_937959315.1. Classification (GTDB taxonomy): domain Bacteria; phylum Bacillota; class Clostridia; order UMGS1810; family UMGS1810; genus CALGRC01. The sequence goes on from CALGRC010000167.1 coordinate 1,630, forward strand.
GAGTCTCCCCGGCTGCATGTATACCAGCTGGTGCGCGCAGGGAAAGGGTTGGATGTCAAGCGGCGGGAACAATATAAATACCAGAATCTGGCATATAATTTTAACCGCAAAAAGGTAGAGCCGTTTTTGGTGGAGGTACCCTATTTGGGCGAGGATGCGCCTATCCATTACAATGCGCATCCGGGGCAGGAGTTCAATTATTGCCTGGAGGGGACGCTCAACATTACCATCAACGGCAAGGCGCTGATTCTGCACGAGGGGGACAGTTTGTATTTTGATTCCAAGTACCCGCACGGTATGCGTGCCGAGGACGGGAAGCCGGCGAAATTTTTGGCTTTGATATTTTGATATTTTAAATTTGACATACGGCAAGGGGTGGAAAAAGCAAGTGAATTTACTTTCAGATTACTTAGACCGGGTAGAGTTTGATTCCTATGAGGATTTCCGGGACAATTTTCATATCAACGTACCCGACGATTTTAATTTTGGCTTTGACGTGGTGGACAAATATGCGGCCATTGCCCCGGAAAAGAAATGCCTGGTGTGGTGCAACGACGAGGGGGAAGCGCGTACCTTTACCTATGCAGAGATGAAAACCCTCACCGATAAGGCGGCAAATTTTTTCCGGTCGCTGGGCATCAAAAAGGGCGATACGGTCATGCTGATTTTGCAGCGGCACTATGAATTTTGGATCAGCATCATTGCCCTGCATAAATTGGGTGCGGTGACCGTGCCGGCCACCCACCTGCTGACCAAAAAGGATATCGTTTACCGGGTGAATGCCGCTGATATCAAAATGGTGGTATGTACCGGGAAATCGGAGGTCTATGAGCATGTGGAGGCGGCTGAGCCCGAGTGTCCAACACTGAAGCTTAAAATTTTGACCGGCAGGCAGAAGCGCGGCGGCTGGCTGTCGTTTGACGAGGGGCTGGAGGCCGCGCCCGATGCGTTTGACCGCGGCGCAGATAAAACAGTCAGCAAGGACCCTATGCTGATGTACTTTACATCGGGCACGACGGGATATCCCAAAATGGTGCTGCACACCTTCGACTATCCGCTGGGGCATATCACCACGGCAAAATACTGGCAGGATGTGCGGGACGACTGCCTGCACCTGACGGTGGCGGACACCGGATGGGGGAAGGCGGTGTGGGGCAAGCTGTATGGGCAGATGATTGCCGGCGCGGTGGTGTTTGTGTATGACTATTCCAGCAAATTCCATCCCACCGATTTGCTGGAAAAAATCCAGCAATACCGCATTACGACCTTTTGTGCGCCGCCGACCATCTACCGGTTTTTCATCAAAAACGACATATCCCACTACGATCTGTCGTCTCTGGAGCACTGCTCCATTGCGGGCGAGCC
>CALGRC010000168.1 GCA_937959315.1 uncultured Clostridia bacterium
CCCTTTTTTTTTTAATGATACGGCGACCACCGAGATCTACACTCTTTCCCTACACGACGCTCTTCCGATCTCATCTGCCGCCACCAAAAGGGGGAGCTTGCCCTGCTTTTTTAAATATCCGCCAAGCTTTGCGCTGGTTGTGGTTTTCCCAGCGCCCTGCAAGCCAACCATCATAATCACAGTCGGCGGTTTGGAAGAAAACCGGATTTTGGCCGCCTCTGTGCCCATTAAGGCAGTCAATTCCTCATTGACAATTTTGATAACCTGCTGCCCTGGCGTCAAGCTCTCCAATACCGCGCCGCCAATAGCTTTATCCGATACGGTTTTGACAAAATCCTTGACTACTTTATAGTTAACATCCGCCTCTAAAAGGGCCAATTTTACTTCCCGCATGGCGGCCTTTAAATCGGCTTCGCTGATTTTCCCCTTCCCGCGCAGCTTTTTGAATACATCTTGCAGCTTATCTGAAAGGCTTTCAAACGCCATATAATTTCCCGCCCCGCTTCCTGTCTACCATACTTTTTCCAATTCTTCAACTGCCGCCGCCAGTTCCTGGCCATACGGTCCCTCTATCTTTTTAGAAACCGCCCGGAGCTGTTTTATGATCCCTTCCGTCTGCCTTCGCTTTGCAGACAGCCCAAGCTTTTTCTCAAACCCTTCCAGTTCCCCGCGTGCACGCCGAATACTGTCTGACACACCCTGCCGCGACATGGATTTGAGTTCGGCTATTTCCGAAAGGGAGAAATCCTCATTATAATATAATTCCAGCAATTCCCGTTGCTTTTCCCCCAGCAGGATGCCATAATCATCCAGCAAAGCAGAGATCCCCAAATCCTTCAAATGGAACACCCCACATAATCTGTCAAGTTTTTTTCTTGACACCTGTAGCAGTATACTATATATTTCCCCGTTTGTCAAGAAAAACATTAAAAAAACCGGCAAAATCCCTGCCGGTTTTTTTAATGTTTATGGATGCAACCCCGTCCCCTCGGAAGGCTGCTGCTGTACATTCCCATAGACGCCTTCTTCAGGCGGCTGATCTTCTTCGGGCGGTTTTGTTTTGTCCCTTCTAAACTTTTCTAGTTCTTTAATGGCTTCGTCCAGCTTTTGCATATTCTCGCCGAAACCGTTCCAGTCACCCTGTGCGCTGTAATTTTGCGCATTATAATACCCTTCGGTTATCTGATCAATCACCTCGTCAAGGGTCAAATCAGAAGAACCGCCTTCGCCTTGCTCCGGCTCTCCCTCATCGGTACCGCTTGGTGGATCGGATTCAGGCGGGTCAGTTTCTAAACTCGCCACAGGCCCTGATGGCGCCTGCCCTTCAAACAATACCGCCAGTGCCTGTTCCAGTGTGGGCTCCATAACAATTTTGTCATTGTATGCCACAGCCACCCGTTTCAGTTCCGGGATTGCAGCGCCGTTTTGTGCAGTTTTGGTGGTAATATAAATAGGTTCCATATACAAAAGCGAATCCTCAATGGGCACCACCAGCATATTGCCGCGCACCACCGCAGAACCGCCCTGGCCCCAAAGCGTCATTTCGCGCGAAATGGTCGGATCATTGTCAATCCGGCTTTCAATCTGGAGGGTACCATATACATTTTTCCCACGCGGGAATTGGTAAGCCACTAATTTCCCATAGTTATCCATCTCACAGCTTGCCGCCAGCCAGGATACCATATTTTCTTTGTTGGACAGCGTATACGGTATCATCACAATACATTCCTGATCATCACTCAAACCCTCTACTTTGGCCAAATTATAATATGGCTCCATACTCTGTACCTCGCTGCCGTACTTCTCTTTGCCAAACTCCCAAAGATCCGACTTGTTGTAAAAAGTATTGGGATTTGTCACATGGTATTTGGCATACACTTCAGCCTGCAACCGGAACAGAGCCTCCGGATACACCGTATGCGCCGCAATATCCTGCGGCAAGGGGTCTGTTTCAAATACCTTCGGGAACATCTTTTGGTAACATTGGATGATGGGGTCGGTTTCATCAATGACATACAACTGGATAGAACCGTCATAAGCATCCACCACCGCTTTAACAGAATTGCGGATATAGTTGATCCCATGATACGTTTGGGAATACGGGTAATAGGTAGATGTGGTATAGGCATCCACCACCCATTGCAGGCGGCCGGCATCATTGATAACCAAATACGGGTCGTCGTCAAACGTCAAAAAAGGCGCGGCTTTTTCCAACCGGGTAAGCACATTGCGGTTCATCATAATCCGGCTCTCTGGCGTGACATATTGGGATCTCAGCATTTTAAAATCTGCATTTTTGATGGAATACAGCAGCCGATTAAACCACCCCAGCCGAATACCGCCGCTGCCATCATAAGAATATTCCACTTCCGATGAGCCTTCCGCATAATCCAATTCCTTGATAGTGGAATTGACAATTACATAGTCGTCGTCCTCCACTTCTCCATAATAAATACGCGGCTGGGTAATCTCCGGCACACCCGGTTCCGATACCGGCGGGATATCCTTGATAAGGAATTCCGGCTGCCCTTCCTCCGTCACTGTATTGAGCGGGTTCATCACCGCACCGAATCCATGTGTAAAGCGAAACACCTGGTTGACATAAGTTTTGGCTGTTTCGTCCAGGTTTTCCTTATCCATTTCCCGCGCTGCAATGGAAACCAGCGTCGGATGGCCGTCAATCTCATATTTTGCAACATCCACATCTTTGAATTTATAATAATTGCGGATGCCTTGCAAGGAATTGATAGCCGTCTGCGTAGAAGCAAAATCCAGTACCCGGATATTGTTCAGTGTATCTTCATTTTTTTCTAAATCCTCCTGCGTCAGCGTGTTATCCGCCGGGAATTCCAGTTCAGTTACATTATCAATACGATACGCCATACGCGTATATTTAATATTGTGTTCCAAATACGGGCGCTCTTTTATTGCCTCGTTTGGCGAAACTACCAACCCCTGCACTGCAACGGCAACCAACGCTACGAGAACCATAGAAGCCGGATAGACCGCAACAGTGATAATGGTTGCCTTGATTTTTCCGCGAAACAGCAAAATGAGCGATACCACAACAATTGCCAGCAGTAAAAAAGGCGCTGCACGGTAAAAATTATACCAGATATTAATATCAGTAAATCCGGCGCCCGCCACTTCGCCAATGGAAGAATAGAGCACTTCTTCTGATTTGAATTTGTAAGTGACCGCCTTTATGACAAAAAATATCACAATATTGACAACGTTGTGTACAATCATGGGCTTGTTAAGCGTTATGCTGTCAAAATGCAGCAGCCCGTTGACCGCATAAATCACCACATAAAACAAAATACAGTATACCGCCGCTACCATCCATACTGCCAAAAGGCTGTCTACCAGCGCGGCTAAAAACGGGCGGGTAAAAATATAATAGCCAATATCATGCCCAAAAATCGGGTCTACCAAATCAAACGGCACACTGTTGGCAAACATTAGATACCGGTTGTACACCGTTTCGCTAATAAAAGTACTGGCAATCAGCGAAAACACCACGCTGATAACGATTTTCACCGCCAGCTTATCCACCACAGTAATGATAGGGCTCTTCGTATGGCTCATATTGCGCTTTACCAACACGGTATTGACAAAAAACAGGAAAAATACCAGCACAAAGCTTGCCGCCTGCGTAATGAGCCGAACCCCCATATTGGTCCAAAAAACCGAGGTAAATTTCTGCCCCAGCTCCAGCACCTCGAGGTAGTCAATATATAGGTTGACAGAAAAAACCCC
>CALGRC010000169.1 GCA_937959315.1 uncultured Clostridia bacterium
CCAACGTAGGTTTTTCCTGCGTAGGTTTTTCCAACGTTGGATTATCCAATGTTGGATTTTCCAATGTAGGTAAATCCGATGTAGGCGGCTGTTCACTGCTGGTAGCTGCTTCCGGCTCTTTGGGCTGCGGCTGCTCATATATGACATAATCCGCACCGCGCAAACGTCCTTTCTCGTCGCGTTCCCGGCTGCGGACGATATATCCGGCTTTTTCAAGTTCTTTGACCGCTTCGCGGATTGCGTCGATCTTCTCCCGGTTGATGTGAGATAAGCCCGCAAGGGTATAATCCCAATCTTCGGGTAAGGACAGCATTTGCGAAAGCAAGCCTTTTGCCTTTAAGGTGAGTTCCTTATTGCGCAAGTGGTGGTTGCTCATAACGGTATAGCCCGTATTTCTCTCAACTCGAAAAACTGCCATTTTTTTATCACTTCCTTTCTCGGTCTGCGTGGAATATTAGAAAGCCGTTTTCGGCGGTTTTGGTATTGCAGTATGCCTTTGCTGTTTTTACGTCTGAAAAGCCTTGTATTATAAGGGCTTTTTCGCGCCTAACGTTCCACGTTACCGCCTGTTTTCGGGCATAAAAAAACCGCAACTCTTTTCAAGCTGCGGCGACATATCCTACTCACTTAAAAACGCCATATCAAGGCTTGTCCAACCTTGCTACGGCGTTTTAGGTGTAATTATAGGGGGTGTTTAATTGTCTTTAATGTGCTGAAAGCCGCATGGTTACGGCATTTTCCTTGTTGTGCATATATTGACGGGGCAGTCGCTCCCGTAGGCCCTGCGGGGCCGGTTACAATTCCTAAATCAAATTCCTTCGACATATTGTTTTCCCCCTTTTACATAATATTTTATATGGTATAAATTAAATGCCCATCTACAATTGATAATGGCGGCGCGGCAGCGTTGTCTGCTACAACCGCTATCAAATGCCCCGCTTCATTAACATACACTGTAAAAAATCCGTCGCTCGGGGCTGTAATCCCACTATCCCCGCGCTCCCCCTTTTCCCCCTGCGCGCCACGCGGGATGGTAAATTGAAATCTTGGATGTATTTGCGTTCCAAGGTTTTCTACCGCAGCGGCTGTGCCAGGTTCCCCGGTAATGGTGCTGTCTATAGATATATCCACCGCAATTTGCTCTGCTGCATCCTCTGCTTGCTTTGCTGCGTTCTGTGCCGCACTTGCGGCCGAATTTGCTTCTTCCGCTGCTTCCTGTGCAAGTAACATCGTCTCTTCTGCATGTTCTGCTGCTTTTGTCGCAGCATCCGAAGCATTTGCAGCGGAAGAGGCAGCTTTCTGCGCAGATGATGCGGCAGTATTTGCGTTTTCCGCCGCTTTCGAAGCTGTATTAATAGCCTGCTGTACAGAAGATGCGGCAGTATTTGCGTTTTCTGCTGCTTGTTTTGCTTGATTTGTCGCTTCTTCCGCTGATTGTAATACTTGTTCTGCGCCATCTACCGCCCGTTCCGCTTCTTCTATTGCTTTCTGCAGCTCACTGTACTGCGGGCTGTCCTTCACGCTCTTATCACTCGATAAATCATCCAGTACCAAAAAGGAAAATTTTGAACTGCTTTCCCGCACGCCATCTTCATAAATAGATACAATCCCTACCGTTTCGCCCGGCTTAAGCTGCGCGCCCTGCATGGCATACTTTATTTGCCCGCCTGTTGCATTCACGATTTCGCAGGGTTCATCCGACGTAAACCCCTCCGTACTCTGGAAACGGATTTTTACTTCCAGCCCAGTCAAATCAACCGGCGTTTCATCATCCTCTTTTAATGTAAATTGCAATACATAGGCACTATCATTTGCTACCAGTTCATCGTCCATCCGCGTAATTTCGCCCTTTCTGGTTGTCTGGAACAGCAAACTATACCCGCGGATTTCCTTCATTTGCGTCACCTCCGTATCAAATTATTTTTTAGCTTCCCATAGCCTGTTTGCATTTGTTCCCCAAATTGTACCTGTATGCTATAAAAATCCTCCCATACCTCAGTCACCCCCATTATCGGCATAGATACCGAAACCCGATGAATCCCGCTATATACCTGCACCAAATCGCCAATTGTATAATCGTCCAAATAGGATATCCCATCCGGGAAAATTGTAGCGTCAATTGCATATACCGACTTATTTAATGTAATTTTTGTACGTGCAAACGCCGTTTTCTTTTGATTGGTTTCCAACGTGCTTCCTGTATACGCAATTTCATCTGTATTCACATACCGGTCAATGCGGTAAATATCCTGCGCCGTACTTGTCTGCGTCAAAGCGCCGGTTCCGCCCTCTGTGCTGACGTCCGTTACCAGGTTATCAATACTCTTTGTCACACGCATTTGCGACACATTCCCGCTGAACAAATCAAATTTCACGTTTGCCTGACGGTAATCATAAATGGTAACCGACAACTGGTTTTGGCCGTCAACCGTCGCATAAAATCCCATGTTTGCTTCCTTTACAAGCTCCTGCACCGCATCATAGGCCGTTTTATCACAGTCAGAAATGTACTCTTTATCCGCATAGGTGTTGTTTAGCTCGCTTGTCACTGCAATGCCGGCTCCAAAAAACTTCCTGTCATCATCCATCCAGGTTGCACCGTCAGTACAATTCCGCAATATCCGGTCTAAAATCACATCCGGCTTCCCAGTATATTCATAACGGTATGGCGCTTCATTCGTATTTGGCATAACAAACCGAAAATATAAAAGATAGCTCACCATCCTCCCGCGCACGGCCAATTCGGTAAACCCAAGCTCATTTGTAACTGTTTCCATATACACAATCATGCCATACGGTTCTTTTACCGGACGGCTAATCTTCACGATATTGAAAACGTCAAATAATTCCAGATACTCTGGCCGGTACGGCATATGGATTTCAAATTCACCGCTGTCGCTGTAGCAATTCTGCCAACGAAGGGAGGTATAAGAATCAAACATCCCTATGTACTGAAGCGGGATTTTCTGACTATCCGGGCCCGCCGCCATTGGCTGGTATACCCTTAAATATGGACGCTCCACACATACCACCTCCCTAAATTTCCAAATACCGCACCGCTACCCAAATATTTAAATGGTTGTTGCTTTGTATTGTGCTGCGCCCTGGCGGGAGCTGAAAAAACACACTGTCCTCTGTCAGCCTGTCTGTGATATCCTGCCCGCCCATCCGCACATACCGGTTCCCGTCCATTGTAGAAACTTCAACCTCATCGTTTGTTTCCAGCCCGTTGATTGTCATTTTCTCTGCCATTTCAGCCAAAAGGATATATTTATCGTCTGACGGGTTTGTTACAAACCTTATCAACAGCGGCGTAGAAACCCCACCGTCATTATGAATGACGGATTCATGGCAGTAAGTACCAGCCTTTGTCCGAATCCATTGGGTACTATACCGTTGCTGCGGCCCATAAAAAAACGGGTCAAAGCAGCGGAATACTACCGTAAAATCATAGGGCGGGTTTTTATTTGGTGTAAAAACGCCGTTTGGCTTCCCGCGCGCCGTCCGCACATCATTCCCCCGCCAAAACGTCAATGTAACAAGCGAAAACGGGCTAAATACCCGCTGCATTTTTGCATAATCCCCGTTAAAACAGTGCCCGGTTATGGTAATATCCCTTGCCCCCAAATGAAACCCCTGATAAAATTCCCCGTGGCAAAACGGGAGCTTGGCTGTATTGTCGTCCTCCGCCGGCTGCCCTAAATCAACATTGGACAACAAATACCCGGTATCTGTGCTTTCCATCATCAAGGACGCGCCATTGTCGTTTGTCACCTGCACCTTTTGAAAGCCGCTCATTCTACCGCCCCCTTTAAAATTCCAGGCATGCCTTCCGCAGACTGTTGGTCTGCTCCTGCGCAATCTCCGCCGGGCTTTGGTTTTTGGTTGTAAAATAATTGGTGATATTGATATCCCGCCCACCGGTATACGACGGGTCTGCCGGGTTATATTTGCGCAGCTTGTCATAGCCGCTCGCCTGCGCCGCCCAGTCGCTTACCATCTGGTCGGTATATCCCATTGCCCGCAAAAACGTCCCGTTTTCGTTGATAAGCTGGTTGTTTTTCATCAGCGCCTGCATCATGGACGGCTGTAAACCCGACCGTTCCTGCTTTTTTGCTTCCAGCTCTCCTTGTTGCGTGTAATAATCCAATTGTGCTTGCTTATAGGCGTTTTCCGCCGCCAGTATCTCCTGTTCTGTTGCGCCGTCCGCCGATTTTGTCTGATTGTATGCCTCCAAGCTCTGTTCTACTACCTTTGCCTGCTCGGCAAGCTTTTGCGTCATGGTCTGCACTTCTTTGTCGGCAATCTCAAGTTCGGACGCGCCTTTCCCCTCGGTCGCCTTCCATATCTGCAAATCCAAATCCAGCCCGCTGACCTTTTCGCTGACCAGCCCAGTCACCTGCGATAACGTGTCCTGAATACTTGCCAGCACGTTTTCCGCCATCTGCTGGTAAGTGTCCAGATATTGGTCGTCTAAATCCTCCGCTTTTTCCATGTACTCTTTCCGTAGATTCAGCCGTTCTTCCTCTGTCATATAGTCCAGCGTCATCACTTCGTCGGCAAATTTGCGGTACTGGTCGGCGCGGTTGCCCAGGTTCCACAAATAGTCCCGCTCGTCTATCTCGCCGCGCTTGCGTTTGCGTTCATTCCACCGCTCGTCGGCGCGCATCATCTCGTCAACATGTTCCTGATAGTCGTCCGCCTGCTGCTGGTTCAGCTCTTTTGTCAGCGCATAGATTTCCTCGTTGGCTTCCTTTACCGCCTCTGCATCGTCCGCATAGGTGGCAAGTGCGTCCTTCCACCACGCCAACTCCTCTGATATGGATACCTCGCTGGTGCGCATACGGTGGTTCAAATCATCCTTTGCCGTTTCAAACAGTGTTTTTCCACTGGCAAACCCCGGGATTTTCACACCGCCCGCCATCTTTTTGGTTTCATCGGCGGTATACACCCTGTCCCCGCGATTTAAATAGGTCAGCGCCGGGCTTGACGGCATAATGCGGAAAGACCCGTCCTGCCCTTCTATCAGCTCCGGCCCTTCCTCGTTGACTACCGACAGCCCCTCGTGCGCGTGTTTGGTGCCTCTGGCGTTTTGTCTTATGGCGGTCGATTCTATCGGCCCGACAAAATCACGCGGGTATACTTTGGTATAAACGCCGATTTCCACCTTTTTTTCGGTCGGTATGGCGTCTGTTTTTTTGATTAACTCGTCGACGTCAACGCCCGCGTCCTTCAGCTTTCCGGAAAGCAATTCTATGGCCTTTTGCAGCGCCTCCGGTTTGTCCTTGCACGCTGCCAGTTCCGGGTACTTCTGTATCAGTTCCTCCAGCGTTTTTTCAGCGTCCTCCTGCCCGCCTACCAGACTAAAAAGGGCGTTTGTGATAGATTCGTATTCCCCGCCAAGATTGATGTCGATGAGTTTTTTCACGCTGGATTCATAATCGTCTATACTTTGCTTTCCGTCTGTAATTTTTTGGTTGTTTTCATCCAGTTCATTACTCGATTTTTCTATTTCAACATTTAAATCGCTCATCAACCCAAGCAGACTGCCGAAACCAACATCAGTCCTCCCGGTTAGTTCCTGTACTTCTTTATCCAATTCCTGTAAATTTTGAGCAGCTTCCTCCTCTGTATGCGGCATGGACATAAATTCCTGCCGCTTATTGATAATTTCCTGATAAGCATTTTTCATGCTGAGCATTGTATTGATATTTGTCTGCAGTTCTTTATTTCTGTTGGTTAATGCAGCAACTTCCTCTTTTAGTTCCGGGATTTTGTTTTTTGTTTCTAAAATTTCATTTTCCAGCTCCAGCTTCATCCGTTCCCGCTCTGCGTCAGTCATTTCGTTGATTTTATCAATGGTTTCCTGCCGGATGCCGTTCTTTTTTTCCTCCGCGCTGATATATTCCCCATAGTTGTCTATAAACCAGCCCTCGATTTCCGCCCGTTTTTCCTCTGCCTCTTTCAATTCCTCGGCCGGGGCTTTCCCATCTTTCAGTACCTGGTTGACTTTTTCCAGTTCGCTTGCCATAGACTGCACATTGTTTGCTTTTTCATCAAATGCGTCATAGTTGTCCGCTGCCTCTGCCACCGCGTCCCCCATGTTGTAAAATTCCTTTTCTGCATTCTCACACAATTTTACAATCCCTGCAATGGCAAGTCCAGCGCCAGCAATTCCTGCAATAGCCAACCCAACAGGATTCCCAGCCAAAAATGTCAACGCAGACGAAACCGCTTTTATCCCGCTTGCCATTTTCCCCATAATGGACAGCGCAGGCCCCGCCGCCGCCGTCACCAGCCCCAGCGTCAATACTGTATTCTGCCCGCTCTCGCTCATGCCGTTATACCCGCTGACGATTACCCCAAACATGTCCGCCATTTTGGACTTTAAATCTGTAATGATTGGGTCTACCGTTGCGCCCAGGTTTGCCATTTCTGTGTTCATATCGCTGGTCGCCTGGCGGCTTTGGATGATTGCCGCATTGGTATCCCGGTACTGTGCAGCCGCATCCTTGTACAGCCCGGTCAACGTCGAGGTGATGAGCTGGCTGCGCTCCTGCTCGTCTGCGCATTTTTCCAGCTCCGCATTAAATTCGTCCTCGCTTTTGCCCGCCCAATTCAAGGCGTCTGCCAGTGTCCCGGTCACAGTCCCCACCTTTGCCGTTTCGTTGGCGGCTTCCGTCAGCCCTTCAATCGGCAGGCTGTCGCCAAATTTGGCAGTCACGCCCGCGCAAATGTCGCTCCACTGCGCCAGTTCCTCCTCTGTATTGCACAGCTCGGCCAGATGGTTGACCGCCTCAACGCTCCTATCCTCCTCGCCCAGCAGCACATAAAACGATTCATATGCCTCCCGCGCAGTTTCCACCGTAAATCCCGCCGTCTGGAACGCCGTATCCAGCTTGCCCAAATCCTCCCGGTATTCCCGCGTGCTTTCCGCCGCAGCGGCCGCGCCCGCCGCAATGCCTGTCAGCGCGCCCGTCACCGGCATTAGCGCGCTGCCCGCTTTGGACAGCTTGTCGCCGATTTCCCCGGCGGCATTTCCAAAATTTTTGATGTTCTGAATGCCGGTTTTCGATTCCGCCGCCCGTTTCTGTAAGCTTTCCAAACTTTGTTCGGCGTTGACTATTTCCCGCTGCAGCCGCCGGTACTCCTGCTGGTTTACCTCGGTTCCGGTCTGCATGTCGCGGTCTGCCTGCGCTTTTGCCTGTTTCAGCGCTTCCAGCTTTTTCTGCGTTATCTCCACATTGTTGGCAAGCAGTTGTTGCTTCTGCGCCAAAAGTTCTGTGTTTTTCGGGTCTAACTTCAGCAGCCGCTCAACCTCTTTTAATTCCTTCTGCGTCCCGTTTACCTGCCGGTTTACATCCGACAGCGCTTTGCTCAAGCCCTTGGTATCCCCGCCAATCTCCAGCGTAATCCCCTTGATTTTCCCCGCCATATCCTCACCGCCTTAAAAATTGCAAACAAAAAGCACCTACCCAAAAGGATAGATGCTCTTATATATCTGGTGTTTATTTACTCAGTTTATATAACGCATACTGGTTTAACGATACGCCCTCCCGCTGTGCTTCTATTGCCAGCGACTGGTGCAGAGACTTAGGAACCCGCACGACAAATTTCCCGCTGTAATCCTCTACTGACTGCGGCATCGGAATGGAAAAGCCATTTTCCAGCTTGGTTTCAATATACCCTTCCATTGCTTCCATCAAATTGCGGTATGCCTCGTCAAAGGTTTCCCCGGTGCTCTGGCATCCGTCCAGTTCCAGCACACGCGCATAAAAATAACTGCCGCCTTCGTCATTTACCGGCTGGATGATAAAATTGTACGGCAATTTCAAATACCCCTTCGCGTCCATGATACCATACCTCCTTCTATATCCGCATCCCACGCAAGGATAGGTTATTTCCCTATCCTGCGCAAGATGTCCTTTACATATACGGCTTTGAGTGGCGTTTCATCTTTTACG
>CALGRC010000170.1 GCA_937959315.1 uncultured Clostridia bacterium
GGTCGGGTCGATCTCGTGGTAATTAGGCAGGCCGAACATATCCACAAAGAACTCAAAGGGCTTGAAAAGCTTTTTGTTTACCAGGCGGGTGGGAGGCGTGTGCCGAACCGCCTCGCTGGCGTCCTCAACAGCGTAATCAATTCCGTCGATTTTGGAAAGGCGCTCCCGGAAATTCTCCTCGTCCTCCTCGGGAATCCAGCCGGTTAAGATAAAGCTGTTATCGTGCTTGGCCACATATTTCCGGATATTGGGGATTTCTTTGACCGCCCCCACTGTATACAATGTAATGCCTGCATCGCCAACAATAGAACGGCCTGGTTCCATTATAATAAACGGAAGTTCCAGCCCTTTTTCTGCACAGGATTTTTTCACCACTTCCGATACCGCGCCAATATATGCATCATAAGGCACCGGCCGGTCCTCCGCCGTGTAGCGGATACCAAACCCACCGCCTAAATTGAGCTCAGTTATGACAATGCCCAGCTTTTCCTTTACTTCCCGCATAAATTCCAGCATGACGTCTGCCGCCAGCTCAAACGGCCGCAAATCAAAAATCTGCGATCCAATATGGCAGTGGACGCCCACCACATCTATCCCCGGAAGCCCTGCCGCGCGATGCACAATTTCAAAGGCTTCATTGGTTTCCAGCGCCACGCCAAATTTAGAATCAATCTGGCCGGTACTGATAAATTCATGGGTATGTGCTTCCACCCCCGGCTTGATACGGAAAGAAACCTTACTCATTACGCCATGCGCCCGGCTGAGTTCGTCGAGCATGGAGAGTTCATATGCATTGTCCACCACAATCCGGCCCACACCCGCTTCAACCGCCATTTTAAGCTCTTCCCTAGTTTTATTGTTGCCATGAAAATAAATTTTAGACGGGTCAAACCCAGCTTTTAACGCAGTATACAATTCCCCGCCGGAAACTACATCCACGCCAAACCCTTCCTGTGCGGCAATTTTATATATATAAGAAGCGCAAAACGCCTTGCTGGCATATAGGGCCAGCCCGCGCCCGCCGTAGAGTGTGTCGATTGCATGCTTATATACCCGCATGTTCTCCCGAATGCGCGTTTCATCCATCACATACAGCGGGGTACCAAATGTTCTGGCCAGTTCCACCGTATCACAGCCGCCAATTTCCAAATGCATCTGTTCATTGATTGCAAAATGTTCCGGTTTATACATATCATACCACCTTTTCCAGCCGTCATATCCTGCACACATTCTACCATCTTTTCCCCGCCATGTCAACACGGCAGCCGCCTATCCAAAGCAAGGCAGGCCCTGCAATTTCAAATTTTTACCCAGTCATTTATCCAATTCATCCATTAACCGCATAAGTTTTTGGTAAAAGCCCGCCATATCGTGCCTCATATAATTTGCAAGCGCTTTTGCCCGCTCTTTTGAGCCTATATACAGTTCCATTTTCAACAGATCGGTATGGTTCTCCCGGATATGGCAGGACACCATGTATTCGTTCTCATTGATGGGGATGTAGTCAGCCGCCACCTCATTGGCGCCCGATTCCTTCCCATTGACTTCTTCCACAGCGGCCTGCAGCTTTTCCCGCACCGAAAACGGAATGGACTTTTCAAAAAAACCGACTGTTTCTACTCCAATTGGCGTAATAGAAAAAACCCGTTTCCCCTCAAACTCCAATTCTTCTATATTATTGGTTTCAATCAGACTGCCCACATGCTGTTCCAATTCAAAATAGTTCACGTCTGCACTTTTGTTTAATACATAATCCAAAATTGGATAGGTGGCGTTGACCTTTAAATGCGCAACCGCATATAAAACCATCAGCTTTTTTTCATCATCTGTCGGCTTGTAACGGAATCCCATCAAACTCCCCCAGTTATATCGCGCAGTTTATGAAAATAGCGCGGCTAAGCTTAGCCGCGCTATATCACTTTTCAATTTTATTCGGTAATATATGGCTTCAACTCATCAACAATTGCGTCGGTATTTTCCGCATGGATTTCCATTTTAATAGGTTTGGTCAAATCCAAGCTGAATATCCCCATAATAGATTTTGCATCTACAACATAACGGCCTGAAGTCAAATCAATCTCACAGTCATACTTATTGACAATATTGACAAAATTTTTCACATCGTTAATGGAGCTGAGCATAATATGTAGCGTTTTCACTTCCATTACCCCCTTCAAATTAGATACCTACAACTATCTGCCTAAAGTTATCATACAACCAATCCATCAAAAAGTCAAACCGTTTTTTTCGCTATTGATTATTTTTGTCAGTAGTGTATAATATCAAGTAGTAAATTTGTGAAGGAGTTATAACAATTATGAGCACCGTTGCTTTTTACACGCTGGGCTGCAAGGTAAACCAATATGAAACCGAGGCCATGTCCGCCCTGTTTTTGCAGGCGGGCTATCAGCTTGTGCCCTTTGACGGCCCCAGCGATGTCTATGTAATCAACACCTGTACCGTGACCGGCACCAGCGACCAGAAATCCCGACAAATCATCCGCCGTGCGCGCAGGCACAACCCAAATGCAGTCGTCGCCGTAGTCGGCTGCTACGCGCAGGTCGCGCCGGAGGATATTCAAAAAATCGGGGGCGTCAATGTCATTTTGGGCACCGCAGACCGTGGAAAAATTGTAGAATATGTACAACAGGCCAAACAGCGTACGGCTACATATGTCACCGATGCCCTGGCCCACCGGGAATATGAAGAATTATGGGTAACCTCGTACCATAATAAAGCAAGGGCATTGGTCAAAATTGAAGAAGGCTGCAATGAATATTGCTCCTATTGCATGATCCCCTATGCCCGCGGACCAGTGCGCAGCCGGCCGCTGGAAAGCATCCGGCAGGAAGTCACGGCGCTTGCAGAAAACGGGTATTCAGAAATAGTCCTAACCGGTATCCACATTGCCTCCTATGGGCGGGACGGCATTGGGCATACCCTGCTGGATGTGATACATACCATTTGCCAAATCGGCGGCATCCGGCGTATCCGGTTGGGCTCATTGGAGCCGCGGCTGCTCACCAAAGACTTTGTAACAAAACTCAGCAGCATCCCGCAGGTGTGCCCGCATTTCCATCTGTCACTGCAAAGCGGGTGTGACAGCACCCTACAGCGCATGAACCGCAAATATACCACCGCGCAATACCGTCAAAATGTTGCCCTCCTGCGGCAATATTATGACAATCCCGCTGTCACCACTGACATCATGGTCGGCTTCCCGGGCGAAACGGATCAAGAGGCGCAGGAAACCCTGGATTTTGTGGAAAAATGCGGCTTCGCGCGCATCCACGTCTTCCCCTATTCGCGGCGCAAGGGTACGGCGGCGGACGCCATGCCAGATCAGGTGCCCGAGGCCGTCAAGCACGCGCGCGCGGCAAAACTTCTGGCGCTTGGGAACCAACTGGAGGAAAATTTCGTCTCAACATTGGTGGGAACAGTGCAGGACGTGCTGTTTGAGACCGCCGCCGGCGAAGCGGAAGCGGAGGGCTACACCGGCCAGTACGTGCGCGTGCGGGCCAAAGCCCGGCCGGGCCAGCTCTGCCGGGTGCGCATATGCGCGCGGGAAGGAACGCTCGCGCGCGGGGAAGTTCTCGATTGATGGGAGGTGAACGTTATGGACTGTATCTTCTGCAAGATCATCGCCGGGGAGATCCCCAGCGACAAGGTGTACGAGGATGAACACGTGTTTGCCTTCCGGGACATCAACCCGCAGGCGCCGGTACACGTGCTCATCGTGCCGAAAAAGCACATGCGCAACATCCTCGAATGCGACGCGCAGACCGCCGCCGCCGTCACCGAGGCGGTGGGCAAGGTCGCCCGTCAGGAGGGCGTCTCCGTCTCCGGTTTCCGCGT
>CALGRC010000171.1 GCA_937959315.1 uncultured Clostridia bacterium
TCACTTGCTCCAGCGGCTGGCCGTCTAGCTTTAACGTCATATCGATTTTTGCTGTAAAGCTATCCGCATTGCCTGACAGCTCGCGGGTTGTCGCCTTCACCGCAGTTTTCAAGCTGTTGTAACCCGAACCAACCACCACATCTGCCAGCGCCGACGTGGTGAATACCGCCGCGCCAATGAGCACCGCCGCCAAAGCGGTCGAAGTTTTTTTCAGTTTCATATTGTCTGCCTCCCTATCCAAGATTGTACCGCCCGATTATAATCTGTTCACCAGGTACAATCTTATCTTACCCTGCCGGTCTTTCATTCCTATAAAGGAATTCTTAACAGTTTCTTAAATGATTGCCTTTATTATAGCATTTTTCATAACATTTGTAAACCGGCCGTCCCGTTCCTATTGTTGCGTCTGCATTTGGGTTACATTCGGGATTTGCTTCCCTGCATGGTCAATGGTGAAATTTTCCCGGTAAATTAGTTCGGATACCGGTACAATTTGATACCCGTCATTGATTAACGTTTCCAAAATCCGCGGCAAGGCAGCGGGCGTATTTTTGGCCGCATTGTGAAATAATACGATAGAACCCGGCTTGACCCGTTTTACCACCCGGTCATAAATGGCATCGGCAGACAAATCTTTCCAGTCGAGGCTGTCAACATCCCACTGCACTGTATAATGGCCCATATCGCGCAACGTCTTCACTACTTCGTCGCTATAATCCCCATACGGCGGCCGGAATAAAATAGGGCGTTTCCCGGTCAATGCTTCTATTTTGTCATCACAGGCTTTCACCTCTTGCTGCATTTGTGCCACATCCAATTTCGGCATATGCGGGTGGGTATCTGAATGGTTCATAATTTCATGGCCGGCCTCACTCAGTTCCTTTACCGATTCCGGGAATTTATCAACCCAGCCCCCCACAACAAAAAAAGTTGTTTTCACATTATATTTCCCCAATATTTGTATTAAATCATGCGTATCTTCATTTCCCCAAGCAGCGTCAAAGCTAATGGAGCAGATTTTTTCTTCTCCCTTGTCTACCGAATAAATAGGCAAGTCTTTTTTGGGCGCAGCCGCTTCAAACACTGCGACCGCCGTATCCCAATTGAGCGATACCAATCCGCAAATCAGCGCTAATATCAGGGCATATATCACCAAGTTATCTTTGTGTACCACAAAAATTTTCATATACAGACACTCCCCACAGCATTTTTAGTGTTACTATGATTGTATTGCCCCAAGCAGGAAATATGCCTGTTTTCCGAATATCACAACATGCAGCCAGGCGAAAGCCCGTTAACGGTTGCTAACGGGCCGATCGGTTACATGCCGGAAAATATAATCATCCACATCCTCATTTTGTATCCGCAGGTTCTCTTCCGGTTTCATCAGACGCTCTTTACAAATCTGCCGTATTGCCGCGGGTTTCCGCTCCGGCCCCGGATGTTTCACACGCCATCCCTCCTGGTTTTTTCCATGCCAATTTTTCGGGCTGCCTTTATCCTATGCAAACAATGGAAAAAAAGTTACAAAATTTGAACATTTTTATGTTTGAAACGTCCAAACTGTGGTATAGTATAAGTATCAAACAATAGTGAGGAGGACAAAGCCGATGTACAAGTATGAATGCACCGCATGTGGGTATATTTATGACCCGGAACAAGGGGATCCTGACAACGGGATTGCGCCTGGAACCGCTTTTGAAGACCTGCCGGACGATTGGTGCTGTCCAATGTGCGGCCTTTCAAAAGACGCATTTGAAAAAATGGCGTAATGAAGCTAGTTTACAATAGTTAGGAGACCCCGAAAGATGGCAATTATGAAACTCAAGGATGGAATCACATCCGTCGGTGTGCTCAATCCAAATATGCGTGTATTTGACATTATCATGCAGACTGAATACGGCACATCGTACAATGCGTATGTTGTAAAAGGCGAAAAAACTGCCCTGATTGATACCGTTCATGCACGTTTTTTCGAAGATTACCTGGAAAACGTGCAAAGCGTGGTTGATATAAAAGAAGTAGACTATATTGTCTCCAATCACACAGAACCGGATCATTCGGGAAGTATTCAAAAGATACTGGATCTAAACCCGAATATTACCATTGTATCCACAATGGCAGGGAAAAAATATCTGGACAAAATTACAAACCGGTCATTTGCGTCCATGATAGTCAAGGACGGTGAAACACTGGATTTGGGTGGGAAAACCCTGTTGTTCCGTGTCGCCCCGTTCCTGCATTGGCCCGATTCTATGTTCACATATGTACAGGAAGATAAAGTCCTGTTCTCGTGCGACATGTTCGGTTGTCACTATTGTGAACCGCGGATGCTGGATAGTGTGATTGCGTATCCAGAAAAATACGAAGATGCATTCCGTCATTACTACGAAGCGATTTTTTCACCCTTTAAGGAATTTGTATTGGCCGGTATTGAGAAAATCAAAGGTTTAGACTTTGATATGGTGTGCACCAGCCACGGTCCGGTGCTTGTCGAGCACATCGATGAATGCATCGAAAAATACAGGCAATGGAGCGGCGATTACAAGCGCAACAATGACCCTAAAAAAGTGGTTATCGTTTATGTGAGCGCGTATGGCTGCACAAAACGGCTAGGCCAGGAAATCCAAAAAGCGATTACCGAAACAAGTCCCTGTAACGTAGAAATGATCAATGCAATTGAAATGGATTTAACCAGTATCAAAGAAAAAATTGATCAGGCGGACGCGTTGTTGCTCGGTTCGCCGACTATCAACAAGGATGCATTAAAACCCATTTGGGATGTTTTGTCAGTAGTAGAAGTGTTGAAAAACAAAGACAAGCTTTGCGGCATATTCGGCTCTTACGGTTGGAGCGGCGAAGGATTCAAGATGCTCGAAGAGAGGGTGAAAGGCCTGAAGCTCAAGTTGTTTGACGAGAGTGTAAGAGCAAACTTTGTCCCCAACGAAGAAGAACTGTGCAAAGCTTATGACTGGGCAGTTGCATTCGCCAAACAGGTACAGGAAGCATAAAAAACAAGGCTGTGTCCTTTTGAAGGACACAGCCTTTTAAATTGTTTTATTCTTTTACACCAACATCCTGTACCTGTGCATATACCTCTACCTTTTGCGTATAGACATTTAACGTAGAATATGCGCCAATTTGTTTGGTCCCGTTGGCAAAGTACCCTTCGTCGTTCATGCGTGCGTCGCTGACAATGGTGATATAAAGGTCAAATTTATCCGGGATTGTCTGCATAACAAACGTCCCGTCTGCCATATTGACAAACTCTTCCGCGTCCTCCTGCCGGATACCTGTAATAGTCCCAATGGACTTATTGGTTTCCTTATCAAACACCTCGTCCCCAACAGCAAATTGGTTTGCCGTAAAATCCCGGACACCCTGCACTTTTAAAGTATATTCAATTTGCCCGTCTGCTGTATTGACATCTTTATGTGCCGAAAACTGGAACTTATAGACCGTTGCACCAACAGCAACCAGTACAAACAGGATAATCAGCAAATCAACAATATTAATTTTCCCAAACAGCTTCCCTTTCTGATCGATTATCAACCTGCCCGCCTCCTTTTATTCGTGAATCTGCATATCTACCACAAAGCCGGTCCCAACATAGTCTTTCCCTTTAATATTGACCTGCTTGCCGACCTTGATGGTCTGGCTGGCGAACATGATATTTTTCCCATAGGTGGTCGGTGTACCGGTAACGGTAACATATACGTCTTCCCGCCCCTCATGCGAAGTCTGTACAAATTCCCCATTGATTTTATCTTCCATATATTCCACATTCGGCGTAACTGAAATACCAGTGACTTTGCCAAATGCTCCGCCTTTGATAGCATCTTTAATCGAATCGCCCTCATGAATCCGTGTTTTATAATCAGGCGGGCAGTTTTTAATTTCTACCGTAAAGGACACTTCAGGCACTTCGCTGGCGACCAATGACGTTTCGCCAAGAAACCGGTACCCCACAAAGCCCGCAGCCACCACCAACAAAAGGATGATGACATCAACATAATTAAACTTGCGTTTTCTTTCTTTCACTTTTGCCATCCCCAATCACTCCTTTCCCTTTAATACATCCGCATATACTTGTTCAATCCGTTTAGCCATGGTTTCTGCCCGGAAATTTGACTGATAAATCTTGAGGCAATTTTCACTCATCCGTTGGTACAATGCACGGTCAGAAAGTAACAGTTTCATTTTATGATACATTGCCACACTATCGCATTTTGGAAATAAGAACCCATTGATACCATCCTGAATAACCCCCGGATTGCCGCCAAAATCGCTGACAACAGCCGGTATGCCCAGGCTCATTCCTTCAAGCAGCGCCAAACTGGTAGCCTCGGTACCAAATGACGCATTAAGGTTCAAATCAAGAATATTGACCAACCCTGTGACATCGCTGATAAACCCAGCCATAATAACATACGTTTCTAGATGCAGTTCCCGGATTTTTTCCCGGATGACCGGTTCATATTCCCCGGTTCCCGCAATAACCAGCTTGACATGAAATCCATCGTCAATTAAATATTTGAGCGCCTCAATGATATAGACATGCCCCTTGACTTCATTGAGCCGTGCAGTGATACCAATGAGCATTTCCCCATCCAGTACATTGTAATTGGAACGAAGCCGGCGTTTTGTTTCTTCATCTACCCGTTTGAGCTGTTCTACCCCATTTTGAATCACCACAATTTTTTGGGGATTGACACCCGTCTGCACCAAATTGTCCTTTGCAGCTTCTGCTACGGCAATAATCCGGTCAGCCGTTGCGTTATTTACCAGCCCGTTCGCCCATTTCCCAATCCCGCGGGAAATTAACTTCTTGGGGGTAAATACGCTGTGCCGTGTATAAATGATCTTTGCCTTTCCATAGAGCCGTCCGGCAATCCTGGCAGACATAGAGGCATGTGCATGGATGATTTGCGGCCGTTCCTGTGCAAACACTGCCTTGAGTTTCCCAATGGCCCTCCAGTCCAGCGATTGGTCTGCCATCCCGTCCAGCTCGATATACCGCACACCCAGCTCTGCAATTGCGGGGCACAGCAAGCTGCCCCGCGGCAGGACAACATCCACCGAATAAGCCTTGCGGTTAAAATACTTTAAAAATGTCAGCAGGCATTTGCCTGCACCGCCAATATTCGTATCACTGATGACATGTAATACCTTTATCATATACTACCCTCCCCGAACCTTGGCAAGTATTCATTCCGGGATACATTGACACAGCAAACAGCCAAGCCCAAAATCACAAAAAACAATAAGAACACCCGGTAATTGTACCACACATTATCAAACAGCCCCTGTACCAAATAACCAAACAGGCCAGCAGCCAAGCCAATAGCCATTCCATTGAACAGCCTGTCTTTGGTACGTAAAACAGACACAATCACCGTCTTATAAAATACCACCAAGATACCCAAAAATGCTGCAATCCCCAGCACACCATTTTCTACCAAAATCTGCAAATATAAATTGTGCGAATGTGGTGCTACAATACTGGAAAAAGAATAAAACGGGTAAACCATATTAAACGCATCTGTCCCAACGCCAATGCCGCACAGCCAATAATCTTTGAGCATCTGGAATGTCCCCATCCAGATATAGACCCGGTAAGAGGTAGAAGTGTCGGTGGTGTCCCCTACGCTGGCAAACCGGTCTATGATGGTTTGCGGCAAGAACATGGGCGACAGCAGCAGGGCAATCACACCAACCCAGATAAACCGCCGGTCATAAAATACAAAAAACAGGAAAAACGCTACCAAAAGGCCAATCCAACAGCCGCGCGAATAGGTATAAATCATACACAGTGCAAGGAGCCCTGTTATCACCAAATGAATCAGCCTATTATAATTTTTGGGCGCCGCCCATATAAATGCTAAGCCGACCGGGATAAGCAGCAACAGGTATTCCCCTAATACATTGGGATTTTCAAAGGTAGATACCACACGGGTTTGAATATCCGAAAACATATCCTGATCTATCCAGGTACTGCCTTCAGCAAACCCAAAGATATGCTGATAAACCCCATATGCAGCCACAAACAGTCCAGCCAGCAGTACCATAGAAAGCAAGCCATACATCTGTTTTTTGGTTTTTATCGTATTGGTAAGCAGAAAATATCCCAGAATAAACGCAATATATACTAACACCGCCATAATGCTGCTTTTGACAGCAAAAGATGTAAGCGCCGACAGCACCAATACGGAAGCAAATAGAATAATCGGGAAATCCAATGGCGTTTTGATAAATTTCATAGAGCTATCAAACGCAAAACGCAGCAAGAAAGAAAGGAAAGACAATACAACCAGCCCCACCAACGCCATGGTTGGCAAAAACGGCAACGCAATGACCGCCAAATACACCCCAACCTGATAATGATAGAGCACCAATCCAACTGCAAATAAGCCGGCCAAAGCCAAAGCTACCAATAACGGGGATGACAATGCTGCTGCGGCGCCAGCCAAAACCCCGGCTCCAGCGCAAAACAAATATCCTTTTTTGGACGGCTGCACCTGTGCTTTTTGCGCAAAATCCTGCACATCCAAAAACTTGGCACAAAAACGGAATAAAACACTATTGGTAAACAACGCATGCAGCGACCGGTTTATTAGGATACACAGCAGAGAAAGCACAGCCAGAACGGCTGCGGCGGCAGCCATCAGGCCGGTCAGCGCACCGGATACCAAGCAAATCCCCACATATACCACCGTCAGCGAAAGAACAAAAACCCCATAATTACGTACGGACATGGTAAACATATGCCGGTAAAAATAAGCCGTCCAAGAAACAAACAAGCTTTTTTCAACTGTCCGCGCCGCTTTTTCAGCGCCGCGCCGCACCATCGACGCCACATGTACAAAAAAACGGCAAATCACGCTGCCCGCCACCCGATTGTACAGCGTGGACGGCGATGAAAAATAGCTGACAAAAAAACTATTGCGTGTCATGCGCTGCAGAAGCTGTGCAAGCAAGTCCATCAGCCTTTTAAAACCACTGTTGGCATAAAACCGCTGCATCCTATGGACAAACGAAAGCAGATATCCAATCAATAAGCTCTGGCTCAATTGTTTCTACCTCCCATCAGTTTTTTCCGTACCATATCTATTAAATCGGTCAATTCAGGCACCCGAAGCAGCAGACACAATCCAAAATACAATACAACCCCTACTACGACAGGGCAAAACAGTACCACAAGCTTATTGGCACTCACCTGCAAAACCGCCTGGTATGCCGCATATACCCCAGCCCCCATGGCCAGCACACAGACGGCAATCCTGGCAAAAAAAGCCGCCATGGTTCTATCCAGCAAATTGCCCACCTTCCGATGGAGCAGCCAAAGCAGCGTAAAACCAATGACATTGGCCGCAATGGACGCCGCCAATGCCAAACCGCCCAATCCAATCCGGAACCCAAGTACGAAAAGGATACTGAGCGAAATATTTACAGCAATGCCGGCAAACGCAACTTTCATGGGCGTTTTCCCATTGTGCAGGGCATAAAACCCTTTGTTGGAAATTTCTTGTATCCCATATCCCAGCATGCCCAAAGAATAGCAAAATAATGCAAGGCTGGTCAATTGGGTAGATTGTTCTGTAAACGCATTCCGCTCATAAAACAGGCGGATGATAGGCTTGGATAAAATCAAAAAACCCACCATGATAGGCGCAATGATAAACACAATATACCGCAGCGCCTTGGTAATAATTTCCCGGTATGACCTAGTATCGTCTGTTGCACTGGCACGGGACAAAGATGGGAAAATCAAATTGGTCACTGTAAAGGTAAACACGCCCACTAAAATAATATACAGTTTATTGGCATAATCCAGCGCCGTCACCGCCTCGCCGCCGTTCAGCCCCGACGCCAGCCGGATATTGACCATGGTATTGATAGGCTGCATCCACGTACTGATGATAATAGGCAGCGCCAGTTTACAAGCCCGCCTTATCCCTTCGCTGCGAAAGGAGATACTCGGCTTAAACCGGTAACGGATCTTCCACAGTGACGGCAACTGCACCAAACACTGGGTAGCCCATGCACACAGCATAGCTACTGCCACACCGTGAATTCCAAATTTATCACCAAATACCAACAGGTATAGTACCAGCAAGCCATTGGATACTAAGCTGATAATCGAAGGAATATAAAACTCCCCGTAAGACTGCAAAACGCCGACAAAACAATAGGCCAAACCAGTAAAAAAAATGGTTGGGAACAGGATAACAACCAGCTGCGAAGCGAGCTGGAGCTTGTCCGCATCCAATCCGCCGGCAATTAACCAGATGAATTGCCGGGAAAATACAATCCCCAACCCCACCATCAATAGGGTTATCAATACCACCAGGCTGATGAACTGATTGGAAAACTGCATGGCTTTTTCTTTTTCATTTTTAGCCAAATACTCATTAAAAATGGGTATAAAAGCACTGGTTACTGCACTGCCAAGCGCAATATCAAAAAACAACAGCGGGATACGGGAAGCTGTGGAAAAAGCAATGGCAGCATTGGTGTCTGTCCCGTACAGGCTGGCCATCACAATGTCGCGCATCATCCCGCATAGCTTGGCCAGGAGTGTAGCCATCACCATAAACCCAGCCGTCAGCGCAGTATTTTTTTTGGTTAGTCTGTTCATGAGTTCCGTCCTTTTTGAAATGAAACGTCAAAAAGCAAAACGGCCGGTACCCCCTCCCGTTTTGCTTTTTGCCCTGTTTTATAAATGCTGTAAATACTCTTTCACTAATTCTTCCAGCACTTCATCCCGTTCCAGCCGTCCAATTAGGTTCCTGGCGTTGTTGTGGCTGGTAATATAGGTTGGATCGCCCGACATGATATACCCGACAATCTGGCTGATTGGATTGTAACCCTTTACTTTAAGCGCTTCATAAACCACGCGCAAGATTTCCCGCACCTGATTTACATTCTCGCCGCCAACATCAAATTTTACTGTGTTGTTGTTTTCCATGTCAAACGCCTTCCTTTCTATTTCAAACTTGGATTTCTAACGGAGCTGTGCTCCCCGCTTCTGTAATGCCGAAATGGTCTTATCCATAATTCTATTGATTTCTTCATCGGTCAATGTACGATCCGCCGCACGGTAAACGATGGAATACGCAACACTCTTTTTCCCCTCCGGCACCTGTGCGCCGGTATAAACGTCAAAGAGCCGGATATTTTCCAATATGCCTCCTGCACATGAACGGATTGCCGCTTCCAATTCCCCAACCAATACCGTACTATCTACCAAAACAGCAAGATCCCGTGTCACAGCCGGGAATTTTGGCAGCGGCTGGAACGTAATCTCATCCCGATACTGTTTGCAAATGGCCGGAAAATCGAGTTCCCCTATATAGGTACGTTCCCCCATATCAAACTGCGCGGCAACCGACGGATGTACCTCGCCGAAGATACCAAGTACGGTATCCCCTGCCAGCACCCGCGCACAACGGCCTGGGTGAAAAGTTTTACAAGAAGTTTCCGGCACAAACGAAACATTGGCAATCCGGAGGCCATCCAAAAGATTCTCGATTATGCCTTTTATCGTGTAAAAATCACAGCCACCATACATGCCCAGCGCAACCCTTTGGTGTTCATCCGGCAGCTTTTCACCCGTACGCGGCAGATAGACATTGGCAACCTCATAGGCCTTTACCGCCGCATTGCGGCGGTTCTGGTTGAGCGACAACGTCTCCAGCATAGATGCCAGCAGCGTGGTGCGCATTACCGAAGTTTCCTCCCCCAAGGGATTGGATATCGCCACCAAGTCTTTTTCATATCCGCCGCCGAGCTTTGACAGCATTTGCGGTGAAGTAAAGGAAAAAGTCTCGGTCTCATACAATCCCTGTGCCGTCAGCAGCGCGTGGATCTGGTCTTCAACCCGCTGCTTTTTCGTTTTAATGCCATGGGTGGTCTCCCCGCGCAGCAAAGTAGAACGAATCTTATTATACCCATATATCCGGACAATTTCTTCGGCTATATCCGCTTCACCAATCACATCCGGCCGGAAGGTGGGCACAGTTATCCAATCCCCCTCTATAACAAACCCCAGATCGGTTAGGGTTTTCACCATAAATTCCCGCGGGATATCCGTACCCAGAAATGCATTGATTTTATCAGGACGCAGCGCAATCTTGCGCGGCTGCTTCCCGCTATTATCCACATCAATGATTCCATCTGCCACCTCGCCGGCGCCCAACAGCTCTACCAATTCACATGCACGGTTGACCGCCGCAATAACGTTGTTGGGGTCCAGCCCCTTCTCATACCGCGAGGAAGACTCGGTACGCAGCCCCAGCTTTTGCGCGGTTTTCCGGACGCTGACGCCGTTAAAATTGGCCGACTCAAATAAAATTGCCGCAGAATCATTGGTAATTTCCGAATTTTCACCGCCCATAACACCTGCCACTGCAACCGGTTTTTCCGCATCACAAATGACCAACATAGAGGAATCCAGCTCCCGCATCTGCCCATCTAATGTACGGATGGATTCCCCATCGCCGGCATGGCGTACAATGATTTCACTGCCTGCAATATCTGCAAGGTTAAATGCATGCATTGGCTGGCCGTATTCCAACAGCACATAATTGGTAATGTCCACAATGTTATTGATAGAGCGGATGCCACTGTGTATCAGCCGGTCACGCAGCCATTTGGGGCTGGGGGCGATTTTTACATTTTTTACCACCCTTGCCGCATACCGGGGGCATAGTTTGCCATCCTGCACCGTTACCTTTGCAAAGTCATGTACATCCCCGGCGCCGCCTTTGACATTCGGTTCTTTGACGCAAAACGGCCGTCCAAAGGTCACCGCCGCTTCCCGCGCCAAACCAATAACGCTAAAACAATCCGGGCGGTTAGACGTAATCTCAAACTCTACGACTGCTTCATCCAGCGGGAACACCTGCTTAATATCAGTCCCAGGCTTTATAGCCTCCTGCAAAATCAAAATGCCATTTGCATCCGCATATGGCACATCCTCTTGGCTCATGCCTAACTCTTGAAACGAGCAAAGCATACCATTGGATACTTCCCCGCGCAGCTTTCCCTTTTTGATGCTCACGCCGCCCGGCAGCTTTGCGCCGTGCAGTGCAACAGGGACATAATCCCCTTCTTTGACATTTTTGGCGCCGGTTACAATCTGAACCGGCGCGTCCTGCCCAACATCCACCGAACAAATCACCAAAGAATCGGCATTTGGATGCTTCACAACCGAAAGCAGCTTCCCAACCACCACATGTTTGATATCTCCGCCGGCATTTTCCACGCCTTCCACCTTGGAACCGGACATGGTCATGCCATGTGCAAATTCCGCAGCGCTGATATCACTGATATCGGTATAATCATTTATCCAGCTAATGGGTAATTTCATAACTCGTCCGGCCCTCCTTAAAATTGTTTTAAAAACCGCATATCGTTTTCATACAACAACCGCATATCATCAATATTATATGACCGCATGGCAATCCGTTCCAAACCGATGCCAAACGCAAACCCGCTATAAACCTCCGGGTCAATGCCGCACCGCCGCAGGACATCGGGGTGTACCATACCGGCCCCTAAAATCTCAATAAACCCTTCCTGCTTGCACACCCGGCAGCCCTTGCCGCCGCATACAAAACAGGATACATCCACCTCGGCACTGGGCTCGGTAAACGGAAAGTGATGCGGACGGAACCGGATTTTTGCATCTTTGCCATATAGCTCCTGAATAAACAGTTCCAGCGTCCCGCGCAAATCGCCCATGGTGACGCCCTTATCCACCACAAGCCCTTCCATTTGATGGAACACCGGCGAGTGAGTCGCATCTACCGCGTCCGAACGGTATACCCGCCCGGGGCAGACCACACGGATGGGCGGTTTCGCATTTTCCATCACCCGCACCTGTACTGACGAAGTCTGCGAACGCAGCAGCACATCATCGTTAATATAAAATGTATCCTGTGTGTCACGGGCAGGATGATCCTTCGGGATATTGAGCGCTTCAAAATTATAGTAATCCAGCTCTACTTCCGGCCCTTCCGCGATGGAAAAACCCATCCCCATAAAAATGGCGTTGAGGCGCTCTTCCACTTGCCGCAGCGGATGCCGGGACGCAAGTTCCTGCCGTCTGCCAGGCATGGTGACATCCAAAACCTCTGCTTTGAGCTTTTCATTCTGCAGCTTTTCCTGAAGCTGCGCCTTTTTATCTGCGAGCTCCTGTTCCAAACCAGTACGCACTTCATTGGCAAGCTGCCCAATGACCGGGCGTTCCTCTGGCGATACGCCGCCCAAACCTTTTAGCACCATCGTAAGGGCGCCCTTTTTTCCTAAGAAACGGACCCGCACCGCTTCTAATTCCTCAGTGGTCGATATTCCGTCCAACGCCGCCTGGGCTTCCTGCCGGATTTTTTCAATTTGCTCCTTCACTTGCCTACCCCTTTCCCTTTGATACACAAAAGCCTCCTACCCAAATAATGGAAGAAGGCATTGATTTAGGTCAACTGGCATGATGAATTATTATATCATACCATGTTCCAGTTGACAAGGCTTTCTTTGTCGATTTATGGCATTTGAGACAACGTCTTCATAATCCCCTGCGCAAGGGCCTCCGCAATTTTATCCTGCATACCCGCATCAATCAAGGCGGCACGGTCATTGGGATTTGTTAAAAACCCCGTCTCCACCAATACGCCCGGCATATTGGTGCGTTTCAAAACTGCCAGCCAGGAACCGTCTTTGATGCCACGGTTGTAAAAACCGGTTGCCGGAATATATGCCTCCAAAATATTGTTGGCAATTTGGTCGCTGGTAATCCCATAGGCATCCTTGCCTTCGGTGCTATATGTCAAAATTTCCACACCGTTGGGGCTGGACGCTTCATAGGAATTACAATGGATGCTGACGAACAAGCTGGCATTTGCCTGGTTTGCTATTTCTGCAATGTGCGCCAATTCCAGATATTCATCGGTATCCCGTGTCATCTGTACATTTACCCCATTGGCCTGCAGCTTATCACGCACTTTGAGCGCAATGCTCAAGGTAATATCCTTTTCCTGTACCACATTGCCGTTTGCGTCATACAGATATGCGCCGTCCTCCCCCTTTGGCATAGCGCCGGGGTCTTTCCCGCCGTGGCCGGCGTCGAGCATCACCAGTTTGCCGGCCGGCGTTTCAGGCTGAGTAGGCTGTTCGGGCGGTACCGGCTGCGAAGGTGTTTCTGTCACGCCAGACGGCTGGTTGGTTTCCGCCGTCCCCACAATGATACTGAATGTCGTATCCCCGGTACGAACCAGCCGGTAGGGCTGCTCGCCATTGCACTCTATCACCACACGGTAGTCGTCCCCATGCGACGCCCAGCGCACTTCCTTCACCCATCCAGTATCTGCCGCTATTTTTGAACTTCCCGGTTCATATTTGGTATCGGCAAAATCCAGCACAATCCTAAACGGGTCACCCAGCGTACTCACAGCCGGCTCCTGATATGGGCTCATTGCCAAATTAAGCAGATTGTCATTTGGCGTCTGCTCCAGTTCAATTTTTGTCAGATATGCATAGGTTTTTGGCTGTTCAATGATAACCGTCTGGCTGTTCCCATCCCATTCCACCTGATATCCCAGCTTTTCACTGACAAACCGGACAGGGATCATCGTGCGGTCATTGACCAGCCGGGGCGCCACATCCATGGTTTCAGCCACACCGTTGATATAGGCCGTTGTACTGCCTATCACCATTTCCAAATGCAGGCCGTCTTTGTCCACCGTCACCTGCTGCTGTTCGCCGTTCCAGTTGACATCCGCTTCCATATGTTCAAATACCGAACGGAGCGGCACCAATGTGCGGTCATTTTCCAAAATTGGCGGTACATCGCATGATACCAAACTGCCAAACACCTGCAGCCGTATGCCCGAGTCGGCAGATACGCCTACAATAAACCCCAAAGTCACAAAAAGCCCTGTCAGCAGGGCCAAAAAAATCCGTTTTTTCATATGTACCATCTGAAAACTCCTGCCATCCATCAAATTTTGTTTTCATTATACTATACTTTCGGCTATTAAGCCAAAAAATTCGACAAATTGTAATACATTTTTAATATACCAACCCTCTGCCGTTTCCAATAACAAAGCCCGGCATACACCGGGCTTTTCCTTTACATTGGTTTTGCTTTTTCTTTGCCTGTTTTTGCTTTGCCCTGCAGTTCCGGCACCGGCGCAGCATCATTTTTTTCATGGTGCTCATGCGGGTTGCGCCCGCCGTGGATATCACCCGGCCGGTACCGCCGCATTCCCTGTTTTGCCATTGCTAACTCCTTTTTGTGTTCGGGCCCAACGCCTCTTTTTTGCTATTGTAGTGCTCATTTTGCGGCCTTGGCTTTCCGCCGTCCTCATGGTTATCCTTTTGCAGGCTTTTGCCATGGCCATAAGATACATCCTGCATAACAACCACCTCCGCAAATAGTATGCGCACCCTTTTCTCAGCTATACCAACGCAGTCCAATTAAGCCTCTTCCCCATATGGAATCCCAAAATGCTCATATGCAAATTTCGATACCACACGCCCGCGCGGTGTCCGGTTTAAGTAACCTAACTGCAATAAATACGGTTCATAAACGTCTTCAATGGTTGTTGCATCTTCGCCGATGGTAGCCGCAAGGGTATCCAGCCCCACTGGGCCGCCGCCAAAATTGCGGATCATGGTAGTAACCATTTTACGGTCAATGGCGTCCAGCCCAATTTTATCAATTTCCAGCCGGCTAAGCGCGGCATCCGCCACCTCTTTGGTGATCACCCCGTCAAACTTGACCTGGGCAAAATCCCGCACCCGCTTGAGCAGGCGATTGGCAATACGCGGCGTCCCACGGGAACGAGATGCAATTTCCCGCGCGCCGTCACCGGCTATTCCCACCCCCAAAATATGGGCATTGCGCCGCACTATGGTCATCAATTCCTCAGTTGAATACAGTTCCAGCCGGGAAATAACGCCAAACCGGTCGCGCAGCGGCGAGGTCATATTGCCTGCTTTGGTGGTTGCGCCAACCAGTGTAAATTTCGGCAAATCCAGCCGGATAGAACGTGCGCTGGGGCCTTTTCCAATGATGATATCCAGCGCAAAATCCTCCATGGCCGGATAGAGCACTTCCTCAACGCTATGGCTGAGCCGATGGATTTCATCGATAAACAGCACGTCATGCTCAGATAAATTGGTGAGTATTGCCGCCAAATCCCCCGCCTTTTCTATTGCCGGTCCAGAAGTAATGCGGATATTCACCCCCATCTCGTTTGCAATGATGTTGGCGAGCGTTGTCTTGCCCAGCCCCGGCGGGCCGTACAGCAGCACATGGTCCAGCGCCTCTCCGCGGCTGCGCGCCGCCTGAATGTAGACCATTAAATTTTCCTTTACCTTTTCCTGGCCGATATATTCAGCCAGCATACGGGGACGCAGCCCTGTTTCCAATTCTACGTCTTCCCCCATCAATTCCCCTGTGACAATCCGTTCTTCCAAGCCCATTCTCCTTTGCGCCTGTTACAGCAGTTTTTTCAGTGCCTGTTTGATAATATCTTCAACATCCGTTATGCTTTCTTCCACCATGGAAACCGCCTTCTGCGCCTCGGGCGCAGTATAGCCCAGCACCACCAGCGCGCTGACTGCTTCGCCGCGCGCGCCGCCCTCGGCAGGGATATCAAAATCGTCAAACGCCCCGGATTCCTGCGATACCAAGCTTTCATTCTGAATTTTATCCTTGAGCTCCAGCACCACTCGCTGGGCAATTTTAGCGCCAACCCCGCTTGCTTTTTTGATAGTCGCCGTATCACCGGTGACAATGCTGAGCGCCAGCTTGGAGGGCGCAGCCACCGATAAAATGGCAAGCGCCCCCTTTGCCCCCACGCCCGAAACGGAAATGAGCAGCTCGAACATCGCCAGCTCTTCTTTGGTAGAAAAGCCATACAGATCCATAATGCCTTCCTTCACATACAAATAGGTGTGGAACACCGCTTTCGCCCCTACGAATACCGCCTCATCCTGCAAAGAATGCAGCGAGGTAAAAACCCGGAACCCCACGCCGCTGACGTCGAGCACCGCATAGTTGGCTCCCGTTTCCGCCACCCGGCCGCTGATATAACTGAACATTCCCTACCTCCCCAATACCGTCCGGCTGTTCATGCGGTAGGAATGCGCATGGCAAATAGCAAGCGCCAACCCGTCTGCCACATCGTCCGGCTTTGGTATTTCCTTTAAATTCAAAATCATTTTTACCATTTGCTGTATCTGGTGCTTATCGGCACGCCCATAGCCCACCACCGCCTGCTTTACCTGTAGCGGCGTGTATTCGGCAATTTCCACGCCGCGGTTGACGGCAGAAAGTAAAATCACCCCGCGCGCCTGCCCCACCTGGATGGCGGTTGTGGTATTGGTATTGAAAAACAGCTCCTCCACCGCCACCGCGTCGGGCTGGTACCGGTCAATGATACCCCCCACGTCCTCATAAATGGTTTTCAGCCTCTGTTCCAGCGGCAATCCCGCCTTGGTAGTAACCGCCGTATGGCCTATCACTGTAAATTGATTGCCGGTATACTCCACCACGCCGCATCCGACAATGGCAAACCCCGGGTCGATGCCTAAGATTTTCATATCTGTTTCCTCAATTCTTGTCTGATTTGCACCTTGCAATTCATTGCAAACTGATATATAATCAAGTTATATTTTATCACAATGGGGAGGAAAATCAAGATGGCAAAGGAAAAAGTTATCCTGGCCTATTCGGGCGGGCTGGATACCTCTATTATCATTCCATGGCTCAAGGAAAATTTCGACTATGAGGTCATTGCTGTGGCCGGAGATGTCGGGCAGGGAGAAGAACTGGAGCCGCTGCACGAAAAAGCAATCAAAACCGGCGCAAGCAAGCTGTACATAGAAGACATCCGCGAAGAATATGTCCGGGATTTCATCTTCCCGACCATGCAGGCGGGCGCGGTATATGAGGGCAAATACCTGCTGGGCACCTCAACTGCCCGGCCGCCCATCGCCAAACGGCTGGTAGAGATTGCCCGCAAAGAGGGTGCGGTGGCCATCTGCCACGGCTGCACCGGCAAGGGGAATGACCAGGTACGGTTTGAACTGACCATCAAGGCGTTGGCGCCGGATTTGAAAATCATAGCCCCATGGCGGATGTGGGACATCAAATCGCGGGAAGAGGAAATTGACTACGCGCTTGCCCGCGGCATTGACGTGCCAGTAACCAAAAAGGATAACTACAGCCGCGACAAAAACATCTGGCACATCAGCCATGAGGGCTCGGATTTGGAAGACCCGTGGAATGAGCCGAAATTTGATTCGCTTTTGAAAACCATGGTCACGCCGGAAAAGGCGCCGGATCAGCCCACCTATGTGGAAATTGAATTTGAAAAGGGCATTCCTACCAAAATTGACGGCATAGCTTATGGCCCGGTAGAGCTTTTGGAAAAACTCAACGAATTGGGCGGTAAAAACGGCATCGGTATTGCAGACATCTGCGAAAACCGGCTGGTGGGCATGAAATCCCGCGGCGTTTATGAAACGCCGGGCGGCACCATTTTGTATTATGCACACCGCGATTTGGAATACCTGACGCTAGACCGGGCAACCATGCACTACAAAGAACAGGTTGCCTCCAAATTTGCAGAATTGGTCTATGACGGCAACTGGTTTACGCCGCTGCGCGAGGCGCTGTCGGCATTTGTCACCAGCACCCAGCAAACGGTCACCGGCACGGTACGTGTCAAGCTGTATAAAGGCAACGTAATGAGCGCGGGCGTCAAATCCCCCTATTCGCTCTACAGTGAAGAAATCGCAACCTTTGACCGCGATGAGGTATACAACCAAAAGGATTCTGAAGGCTTTATCAATCTGTTTGGCCTGCCGCTCAAGGTGCGGGCGCAAATGATGCAAAAACATCAGAAATAACACCGCTGCAAAAACCGGCCGTTAAAAAACGGCCGGTTTTTTCTTGCCTATTTATAAATCTCATGAACAATCTGTTAATTTTCCCCGTTTGGCATTGCAATTGCCGGCAGGTTAGTATAGAATAAAACCAGAACATAGAAATGAGGTGGCCATATGAAATTATGGGGCGGAAGATTTAGTAAAAATACCGATGAAGAAGTCAACGATTTCAACTCTTCCATCCGGTTTGATATGCGCATGTACCGGCAGGACATCACCGGCAGCATCGCACACGCAAAAATGCTTGGCAAATGCGGGATTATCCCACAGGCTGACAGCGATTTGATTGTCAAGACCCTTGGGGA
This sequence comes from uncultured Clostridia bacterium, assembly GCA_937959315.1. Classification (GTDB taxonomy): domain Bacteria; phylum Bacillota; class Clostridia; order UMGS1810; family UMGS1810; genus CALGRC01. Next base: position 18,264 of record CALGRC010000171.1, read on the forward strand.
ACTCCTTTCGGATATTGAAGACGGCAAGGTTGAATTTTTGGTTGACGCAGAAGACATTCACATGAACATAGAAACCATACTGACCGAGCGGATTGGCGACGTAGGGAAACGCTTACATACCGGACGCAGCCGCAACGACCAGGTGGCGTTGGATTTGCGCATGTATTTAAAAGATGAAATCAAAACCATCCGTGCCATGGTGGTGCATTTGGAAAACACCCTGCTGGCACTGGCGGAAGACCATATTGATACCATCATGCCCGGCTATACCCACCTGCAAAAGGCACAGCCGGTGACGCTGGCGCACCATTTGATGGCCTATTTTGAAATGTTTAAGCGCGATTTGGAACGCCTGAACGGCGCTTATGCCCGCACCGACGTCATGCCGCTGGGCGCAGGCGCGCTGGCGGCAACCACCTATCCGCTTGACCGGGAATTTGTCGCACAGCAGCTAGGGTTTTCTGCCGTCACCCAGAATTCGCTTGATGCCGTTTCCGACCGGGATTTTGTCATGGAGCTGGCTGCTGCGCTATCTATTTTGATGGTACATTTGACACGGTTTTGCGAAGAGCTTATTTTATGGAACAGCAACGAATTTTCGTTTATTGAAATGGACGATGCCTGCTCTACCGGCAGTTCCATTATGCCGCAAAAGAAAAACCCGGATGTAGCAGAGCTCATCCGCGGAAAATCCGGCCGGGTATTTGGCGACCTGACCAGTATCCTGACCACCATGAAGGGGCTTCCGCTGGCTTACAACAAAGATATGCAGGAAGATAAAGAGTGTATCTTTGACGCAGTGGACACGGTCAAATTGTGCGTTCCGGTATTTACCAAAATGATACGTACTATGAAGGTAAACAAAGACGTTATGCGCAAAGGCGCCAACGGAGGCTTTACCAATGCAACCGATGCGGCGGATTATTTGGTGAAAAAGGGCATGCCCTTCCGCGATGCACATGCCGTAGTAGGAAAGATGGTGGCTTATGCACTTTCGGCAGGCAAAGCGCTGGATGAATTTACTTTAGAGGAATTTCAAAGCTGCTCGCCCATAATAGAAAACGACATCTACGACGCCATCCGGATGGAAACCTGCGTCAACGGCCGCTCCATCATTGGCGGCCCGGCAACTGAAACTGTGCGCAAAGCGATTGTAAACGGCAAACAAATTATGGGACAGATGGAACAGAATGGATGACAATGGGAGGTGCGCCATGGAACAATACAAAAAAATTATGGTCTGCGTCACGCGGCAGAAAACTTGCGAACGCCTCATCAGCGAAGCATATAAACTAGACCCGGATGCAGAATTACACGTCGTCAACGTTATCAAAGAAGAACAGCACTTTATGCACGACCAAAATGAAGGGGAAGCATTGGAATACCTGTTTGAAATTTCCAAGAAGTACCATGCCGCAATGACAGTACTCAAAAGCCCAGATGTCTTACAGTCGTTGCTGGACTATGCAAAAGAAAACAATATCGACTGCGTCGTTATGGGGAAATCCCCCACGGAAGGGAAAGATTCTTTCCTTTTCCGGCTTCAGCAACATCTCAAACATGCAGATTTGATAATACGGTAATAAACCATAGCGCCTGCTTCCCATACATTGGGAAACAGGCGCTATGTTGCAAAAGGCCGGCGCATAAACGCCGTGAGCTGCCTTTGGTTTTTTAATACCACGGTTTTATCCTGATACCGGCATATCATATCCCGGTTATGCCGTATCGCTTGCTTAGACCTGCCTTTATATAAAATCCACCATACAAATTCCAGATCGATTTTTTCACAACATCCTTCTGCCATACTTTCGCGTGTTGTATTCCGGTATTGAAAATACCTCCGGTATGCGCGCCAAAGGCAATTCCACCGCGAAAACTCCAGGAACACAATATGATCCGCCGCATCCAGCCGCTCCTGTTGATAAAAACCCCGGTAATTCCCGTCGATAACCCAATTTTCCTGTGCCATAAACGTGCGGACCATTTCACATGCCGCATCCCTATCCCGTACCTTCCAGCCAGGCTCAAACTGCACGGTATCCAGATACAGCACCGGGATTTGGAACAGGCTTCCCAAATACTTGGCCAGCGTTGATTTCCCGCTGCCACTGTAACCCAAAACCGCAATTTTCATAGCTGGCCCAGCACCTCCCCCACGCTGCCCTGTAAAAGCAGATCCGCCTTTTTATCATACGGTGTGGGCGATTTGTTCACCAGCGCCAGCTTATGCCCACGGTAATAGTTGACCAGCCCCGCCGCCGGATAGACCGACAGCGACGTGCCAGCCACCAGCAGGACATCCGCTTGGGCAATCGCTTCCACTGCGCGTTCTATGGTATCCCCGTCCAGTTGCTCCTCATACAGTACAACATCCGGCTTGATGATACCTCCGCAGGTACAGTGCGGTATGCCATCCATCGCCAAAATAGCGGCCAAATCATAAAATTTCCCGCAGGATTGGCAATAATTGCGGTGGACCGAACCGTGCAGCTCCAACACGTTACGGCTGCCCGCCGCCTGGTGCAGCCCGTCAATATTTTGCGTCACCACGGCCCGGCACTTACCTTCCCGCTCCCACTGCGCCAACTTACGGTGCGCTGTATTGGGCTGTGCATCCGGGTACAGCATACGGTCCCGGTAAAACCGGTAAAAATCCGCCGTATGCTGTACAAAAAAGGTGTGGGATACCATTCTTTCAGGAGGGTAGTCATATGTTTGATGATAGAGGCCATCCGCAC
>CALGRC010000172.1 GCA_937959315.1 uncultured Clostridia bacterium
TTGCGCCAATCCCCAATTTTTCCAATACAGTCGGCAAACGGTTTTTCAATTTCTGTATCATCCATGGTATAGGCCCCATCCAACCGCCGGGTCATGCGCAGCTGCGGAATGGCCGGCAATGTGATAGGCTGGTAGTCGTGCGTTTTTTTTCTTGCTTCCAATATATCGCGGCGTATCTGCGCATGAGAAAAACACAACATTTCGCTGTTGTCAAATGCATCCAATCCTCCAAACCGCCGTTCCATCAATGGCTTAGGGGAATCGCCCGTTTTGTGCGCATCGGGCACATCTGCAAATCCCAGCATTTTTAAATTACTGGCGCCGCCAGCCTGATAATAGTACCACGCCGCCAGCACATTGCCCTGCTCAAACGCAGCAGTCTGTTCGCCTGCCATATGGCAGATGTCCGCGTCGCCGGTTGCATCTACCACCGTTTGCACAGCAACCGCACTTCTGCCGCTTTTATTTTCTATAATAACATGCGTAATCTTGCCATCAGTCACCGCAACGTCACTGATATGCGTATGATATAAAATGGTTACCCCTTCCCGCAACAACAACGCCTCAACTTCCAGCGCAAAAAGATGGGGGTTATACTGTACTTGAAACCGCTGTTCTTTCCGTTCCTCACAGTTTTCCCGGTCCAGCCATGCAGACGGGTACCTGGCCTCAGCCCCATATTGAATGGACAACCGCAGCAATTCCTCCGCAATGCCAAAGCTCACCTGATGGCCCATCCCATCGCATAACGGCAGATAAATGGTAACCAATCCCAATGTTGCCAAACCGCCCAGCAGGCATTCACGCTCCACCAGCAGCACATCCGCGCCGGCCCTGGCAGCCGCAAGCGCAGCGGATATGCCTGCAATCCCGCCGCCTGCTACCAATACGCCGCAGCTTGCGGCAACCGGCAGCGTACGTTCTTTTTCAGTTATCTGTTGCATTGCACATTCCCTCCCATCTTGCTTTCCTGCCCATGCTTTCCTTATGCCAATATAAAAAAATTAGCAAGAATAAAACCATTCCTGCTAATTTTTATATGGGCCTTCAGGGACTCGAACCCCGGACCGACCGGTTATGAGCCGGTGGCTCTAACCAACTGAGCTAAAGGCCCTTGTTTATGATAAACCTATCACAACTTATTTAGTATATCAAAATTTCATTTTTCTGTCAATGAAAAATCAACGATTTTCCAGATATTTTACCAGTCATCCGCCAAATTGTGTGGGGTTTGTTGTTTGTATTGCGGCCGTCCCCTTTCCAAATACCCTCTACTGTTTATATTCCGCTTTTTCTGGCGCCATCCCTTTTGCAGGAGCAAACAGGCTGCGAAACACAAAGGCTCCAATGGCAATCGCCAAGCTCATTGCAATCATCTGTACCATCGTATCCACTCCCGCCTGCAAAAACTGGCTGTACATACCGCTCGCCATATACAACATCGAATCAAACAGCCCTTTCCCTGGCACCAAAACCATAATGGAAGAAATTAAAAATACCGTTGCCGGAAGTTTCATAACCCGGGCCAGCCCCTCTGAGCAGAAAGCCATCAGCAGAGCAGCCAAAAAATAAGCGGCCGGCATAAACGGTACCATAGCTGCCAGCAGGCGGCAAATAAAATAGGATACCGCCCCAATCAGGCTGCTTGCAAACAATGTCCTGCCTGGCGCCGACTGCTCGATAGACAAGCAAAGTACCACAAAAAACGCAACCACAAACTGTGCAAGCCAAAACCATTTTTGATCCCCGCCTGCCTCCGTAAGCTGAACGCCATCCCCAAAAAGCCCCAAAACCGCCGCAGCGCCTGCTGCCAGCATGCCAAACTTAAAAAACGCCTCGGCAAACCGGGCCACGCCGGAGACCAAATCCCCGTACATGGTATCCCGGATTGCATTGACCAGCGCAGCGCCTGGATAAAGGGAAAGGGCAGAAGCTGCAATAACAGCAACCGGCCGTACCTGGCTGCACCACCGGGCAAAAAATACGGCAATGGCCGCCACCACAATTCCAAATACAAAGAACAAAATGATTTGAGAAGATATACGGTCTTTCCAGCGCGCAGGCATACAAGGATACACCAGCCCACACACAAATGCCGGAAGTACATCATACCAGCCGCCGCCGAATAAAAGCAACGCCAATATTGCCGTTGCACAGTAGCAAAGTACTTGCAGCGGCCAGGCATACAATTCCTTTCGGCGCAGCATAGTTAAACGCGCATACGCTTCCTCCAACGTGATTGTATCATCACAAAACGCGCGGACAACGGTGTTAACCTGCGCAATGCAATCCAAATGAATGGTGCGCTGGTTAAAACGGCGGACAGCCTGCCCGGCCTGCCCATCCTTTTCTATCTGTATAAACAATGTAGTTGAAAGTACTGCAACGCCTGCTTTTACATTGCATTTTTTGCATAAATACAGAACCGTATCCTCAGCCCGGTAGGTTTCACTTCCATTTTCAATTAACAGGCCGGCACTTATGCAGCAAACCTCCAATAAAAGGGAAAGACCCTGCACACTGTATCCTCCTTTTTCAAGGCATCCAAAAGAATAAAAAACTCCTTCAAGACTTAAAAAATCTCAAAGGAGCCTTATAAAAAATATGACCCATGGGGGAGTCGAACCCCCGTTATCGCCGTGAGAGGGCGGTGTCTTAACCACTTGACCAATGGGCCCCGCAAGCCCCTTTGCTGCCGGTGCCAGGCTGACAGCCATCCATCTGAGCAATCAGCAGAACCCGGCAACAAGGGACAACCAATTTGATAGACCAATTATAACACAAACTATAACCCATTGCAATACTTTTTTTGCCTGCTGATGAGTTTTTTGCATGATTTTACGATGTACTTGCTCCAAAACCTAACAGCCGCTGCCCCTTGCTGCTGTAACAGCTTGTGCATATCCGCTTTTTATTTTCCAACGTTCAACCTTCTCTAAGGTTCCCTGCTCAGGAACACTATGCTCTGCAGCATAGGACGAAATTGCGGCAGCAAAATTCTGTAATACTAATTTTGCATTAGAATGACAATATATATAACTCTACATTTTCTTTATTTTATCAGTCCAAAAACCCTTTTACTGTAGTTTCATCCGGAAAAGATGCAATCGTCCCTTTCCCCGCAGTAGATAGCCCTGCTGCTATATTTGCAAAGCGCAACACGTTTTTTAATGTTTCTCCATACATAGCACCCATCCCATATTCTGACACACATCTAAGAAAAGCGCCTATAAAACAGTCACCCGCCCCTGTAGTATCTATGGGCTGTATTTTTTCAAAGGCCGGAAGGCTGTACGTTTCTTCTCCATGTTTACAATATACCCCGTCCTTCCCAAGTGTGACGAGAATCATCTGTAAACCATACTTATCCGAAAGATACTCCGTTGCTTTTTTTAACGTTGAAATCCCGGTTAAAAATTCCAGTTCCTTCTCGGAAACTTTCAAAATATGGCTGAAACGTAAGCAAGACAGCAGAACCTCTCTTGCCTCATATAAATCATTCCATAACGGACGGCGTAAATTCGGATCAAAACTGACGATCTTTCCCGCATCATATGCTTTTTTTGCAATTTGCATAATCGTACTACGAGATGGCTCATGCGTGAGCGGGATGGATCCAAAATGTAAAATATCTGTATCCTCAAGCATTGCTTTTGGGATATCATTGAAAACCAGGCGGGTTTCCGCTCCTGGATTGCGTACAAAATGGAAGCTCCTATCCCCCATATCATTTAAATGTACAAACGCCAATGTTGTATCGTACCTGTCATCTGCAATCATATATTCCGTATTTACTCCGCTCTCTGTAAGCCTCTGCACTAAAAACTCCCCAAATACATCTTTACCAACTTTCCCTGCAAAAACCGCCTCCGCTCCCAGTTTGGCAGCGGCAGCGGCAACATTTGCACAAGCGCCGCCGCAATTCATCTCATACAAGGGATTATCTCCATTTGATTTCCCCGCTGGGGTAAAATCAACTATCAGTTCCCCTATCGAGGTTATTTTCATTTTTGTTTTTTCCTTTCCCTTTTGAATTTGCTGTTTTAAGAAATCTCCCTATAGGCGAATATTGCTTACAGGGAGATTCCTTCATAACTATTATTTGGAAACTACTTTCATTGTTATTATTTCAAATGGTTTAAACGATACTTGTACCGTGTTTCCTTTTAAATGTACCGGCTTTTCATCGTTTTCCATCATATCACAAATATACGCGTCTTTCACGTCAAATCCAAATGCAATGCCCGCATCACATCGGCGGTTGCGGCAATTATACATACGCATGACAATATCATCTGAATCTTCCGCTTTTTTCACAGTATCAACAATAACATCTGCCTGATCGCTGGATACAAACGAATAACAATCGGGCAGTACCCCATCCTGTTTCCCAATTTCCAGTGCCATTGCAGGTTTGTTTAACCGGTAACTCTCCTGCACCGTATCACTGGATAAGGCGCCCGCGTGCGCAAACAATGAATAGGTAAATACATGATGTCCACGGTCAGCCACCGGATTAGGATCTGTAGAAGCTTTTAATAATGTCAGCATCATGGTCGTACCGGAATGGCTATATCCATATTTACAATCTGTCATAATGCTTACGCCATAGTCGTCTTCCGACACATCCGCCCATTTTTGTGCACACACCTCAAATTTCGCTTCATCCCAACTGGTATTTTCGTGCAGCGGGCGCTTTACCGAACCAAATTGGATTTCATAATTAGCCTCAGTGGCATGTAAGTCAAATGGAAATGCCGCTTTTAACACCACATGATCCTCGTTCCAATCAACGTCAGTTTCAAAATCAATGCGCCGCCCGGTTTCGTACAGGTAAATACGCTGTATAAAAGTAGATTTCTGATATTTCCAGGTCAATTCCAGACCGGCGCGCGTACCTTCATCTAATACTTTCACGCCGGTCAGCTCATCAACTACCCACATTTTATCTTTGTAATACGCACTGATATCCCACGCATCATGCGCATATGGATAGTCCTCAAACACCCGCAATTGATTCATCACTTCGCCCGGTTTGCAAATTTCGCGGTTTTGATTTTTGTCAAACAACGAAATCATATTGCCCATACTGTCAAATTTAATGGCATAATACTGGTTTTCTATTGACCTTTCGCTTACCTGAATGGTTTTTTGAGGCGCCGGGGTATTGACCACTTTCCAGCCATAAGCTGGAATATCTACAACATCAACATAAACATCGCCCGCCTTAACTGCGCCGGTATAAGGCGCTGAATGCGGATTGTAAACCAGTAGGCCGCCGTCAGTTTTTACCTGTTTAGCAATGGCATACAGGCCGTCTGCCAATATTTCATTGCCGCGCTCCAACACCTGTGCATACTGTTTGGCAGAATCGATATATACCGCCTCAATTGAAGAACCCGGGATAATATCATGGAATTGATTGAGCAATATGGTTTCCCAGCCGTCATTGATCGGTTGCTGAGGGTACACATTGCCTAACAATACCATCGCAGCTGTATTAACCGCTTCCGCTTGCTGATACAAAAGCTCACTTTTACGATTACACCGTTTGTTATATGCCATCGTGGTATAAGTACCGCGATGAAATTCCAAATATAATTCCCCAACCCACTTAGGGGTTTTCTTGTAAATATCACAGCCTTTTTTAAAGTTTTCTTCCAACCGCGCCAAAAATGCAGTTGCTGTTTCCATTTGTGTACGCGGCAATCCGGGCAAGCCATACTGCAATCTACGCTGCTGTTCAATCATATCCTTGGTTGGACCGCCGCCGCCATCGCCCCAGCCATAAGTAATAACCGTTTCGTTATTGTACCCCTTAGGCTGATAGCGGTTCCAGGCGCCCAATACCTGCGCTGGTCGGATATATCCCACATAGGTAGTGGTAATTCCCGGCTCATCGCCGCGCTTTTGGCAATCCTGCGCGGTCATAAAGTATGTAAAAATTTCAGTACCGTCGATCCCTTCCCACATAAAGGTATCATAGGGCATCCGGTTCCATTC
>CALGRC010000173.1 GCA_937959315.1 uncultured Clostridia bacterium
TTTCTGAATTGCGGATTATCAACCCATGAACCGCCTCTATTTCCCGCAACTGCGGCACTGTAAGGATAACCGCTACCGCCGCAGCCAGCCCCATAAACAGGAAAAATAAGATAAACACCGATTGCATGCGGTATTTTAAGACAATCAAAAACATGCCTAAAAGCGTTACCATCAGCAGCGCCGAAAGGCTGGCCGTTTGTAGCAGCATAACGGAAAACAGTGCGATGAATACCCCTTTGAGCCAGCGGGGAATCCCCCGGAGCGCCAGGCTGCAAATGATGCAGAGGCTATAAAACAGCCCGGCAAAATTCGCATCGCTCAGTGCGCCAAAATTGCGGCTCACTGTCTGGGCTCCCGCGCCGCTGACGTTGATATCCTTGGTAAACGCCTCGTTGGTCCATCCATAAATACCCGAAGCCACCCCGCCCAGTAAAAAGGCAAGTACAAATTTCCGCGTAAGACGCGCATCCGGCAGGATGCGGAGCAGCACCAAATAGACCAGTGTGCAATCTACAATGACATTGAGCCCTACCCGCAGGCTTTCAAACTGGCCGGTGGCAAATATGCTGTGCAACAAAAAGACAAACAACGCCGGAAAATAAGCGATGCGGAATTTGATTTTCGGCAAATCCATCAAAAAACGCAGCACCACCAAATAAGAATACACCCGGAATGCCGGGGTTTCCCCAATCAGTAGCTGGTAGCGCAAATAAAGAAACATCGCCATATACAAATAAAAGTTTTCATCAAAAAAACTGACGGCAATACAGGCCAGAACAGCCAGGGACGCCACCCCCGAAAGCGATGGGAACGGCCCGGGCAGCAGCGCACACAGCAATCCAAATACATAAATGCCGTCAAAAAACCGCCGCTTGAGCAGGGCGTCCCGCCCGGCGCCCTCCGGCATCCCAAATATTGCCCCTTGCAGGTCCGCCATAAGGCATCCCTCCTTTGTCAAAGGTTTTGAATCATGGCATCAAAAATGGCTATGTCCGCTTCATTGCCATAATCGGCCTGCAGCGCTGCCTGCCTTAACCTGCCCAATATTTCCGGCTGTTCCAAAACCGTTTTCAGCCCCTGATATAGCGCTTCTGTATGGTTGTCAAAAACCAGGCCGTCTATCCCGTTCCGGATTTGTTCCCGTGCCGATGTATACGCCGTCACAAGCGGGACAAGCCCCATCATCAAGCTTTCAGTGACGACAATCGGCTTCCCCTCGTGCCGGGAAGGCAGTAAAAAAGCGTCGCAGGTTTTATAATACGGGAGAGGGTTTTCCAGCATCCCAATCGGGTGAACCCTGTCCCGGAGCCCCTGTTCCGCAATCATCTTCCGCAGCCTGGGCATATCCCGGCCATCGCCGATAATCAGCCATTGAAAGGAAAAGCCTTCCCGTTTCAAACGGGAAAACGCTATCACCGCACGATCCAGACCCTTGTGTTCAAACCGGATGCGGGCAACCGTCAAAAACCGGATACCCTTACCGCCGGCCGGGAACGGATCATCCACCGGATACGCCCCCAGTTGCCGCACATAGGCGGCCGACAGCAGGTTTGGCATAAAGTATGCCTTATAACGCTGCTCCGGATGGCTGCACAGATAACGTTCCATACATGCCTTGCTGACAAAAACCAAGGCATCCGCTTTTTGCAGAGCCTTTTTGTCAATACGGTAATCCATACCGGATTTTTCATACTCCACATGGTGCCATACCAGTTTTTTCTTTGCTTCCACCCGTTGGATCACATAGTGCATGCACCAATTGAACTCATAGGCAATGGCGGCATCGTACGCCGTATGCAGTTTGCGCGAATATTTACAACCCTGTTTGGACATAATCTGTACCGCTTTGCGTTTGTTATGCCGTATTTTTTTGTAATAGGCGCCCCGGGCAAATGCCAACAGGTACGGGATGGAGCAAGCCTTTTTCAGCATATTGGCCGCACTGTATGTCCGATGGGTTTTCGCCTGCGGCAAAATATTGATTTGCTCTTTGATGCCGTACCGCTGTGCCCCATTTTCATAAAACAGCATATCCACGTCGTATTTTTCGGTATCCAAGGAATTTAAAAAATTGACCAGCGAGGTCATCGCCCCTCCGATATGCGCGTGAATAAAACACACCAGTAATTTGGTTTTTTTGCCGGACACATCTTCCAGATGGAGCGCATGGCTTTTGATCCACGCCCTGCCGACGAAGGGACGCGGCAGCGGAAGGGTGTTGTCTGTCAATTTGCCGCCGATATAATCCGGATGGGTCATCAACTCCATACCGTCTTTGATGGCTGCTTTATCTGCCTGGGATTCAAAATCCTGCACCGATCCAAAATATGTGCTGCCAGCTAGTTCCCCACGCCGCAAAAGTGTGTTAAACGCCGCTTTATACAGCCGCACTGGCAGGGGAACCGGCGTCCCCGACATATTGCGGCTTATCCGGACAGAAGTAAACCCATATTGTTTGAGCAGTTTCCGAATAGCCCAATACACACTGAAATAAGAATGGACATAGTTGTGCGAATCCAAATGCCGCAGCGGGAACCCCATTGCTATAAACGCCTGCATCTGCGCCTCTGCTTCTGCATAAATGGCGCGCCGGATCCGGGCAGGCAAATACAGCCTGGCGGCAAACGGGATATGGAACACGCCTTTAAAAACCCCATTTGCATCACATAGTTCCGACCGGGCACATGCCTCCGACAGCGCCTTGCCTTCCGTTAGGTTTAAGTGCAGTCCTACTTTATCAAAAAAACCATGCCGCCGGGCCAAACCTGCCGCCTGCCGGGCAAAGGGCATATTCACCAGCAAGGTGGCGCGGTTGACCAACCCCCTTTCAAAACAAGCACAGATCGCCTGGTTAACAGAGTCCGAATATCCAAAATCATCTGCGTTAATTACCATCCTTCACCCCTCTATTTCCGCAATGGGAACCATTTGCCTGCCAGGACGGCGCTATATGGGAACACATAAAAACAGCCATATATCATCCTGCGCAAGATTGGCATCCCCCTCCGTTGTATCATCCGCCAAAAATACTTCCGGTAAATATGCAGATACCGGCCGTTGGTACAATCCCCGTCCCGTTCCCGTTTGGGCAGGCGCCTCTGTTCACAGTACCGGAGGATGAGGTCGATGCATATCTTTTCATACGTTTTTTGTACCTGTTCTATCTGGCCGCACGACCGAAAAAATACTGCCCGCTGCCGGTAGGCTTTTAAAAAATCATACCGGTGCGGATTGCCCTTCAGGTTTCTGGCAATGCCGTCCATAATGCTGTCGCCGCGCTGCACATAATAATACAGTTTTTCCGTGGTAAAAACTACGTTTTTTGCACGGCTGACGATACGATAGGTCACAAATTCATCCTCGTTGAGCACACCGGCTGGAAACCGGATGCCAGCAAACAGGTTTGCTTGATACAGTTTTGCACAGCACTGGGATTTGAGTGTATATCCCAAAAGCGCATCCGCAGCCCCGGCAAAGCGAACCGCCGGACTTTTTGCTTCATGGTCAAAATTGCCGCCAGCCGCTCCTTTTTTGTAGCCGCATTGTGCTATCTCACAAGCATGCCGCTCGCAGAGGGCAAGCAGGGTATCTGCAAATGCTGGGTGTACAAAATCATCTGCATCTAAAAATGTGAGGAAATCTTCCTGGCTAGCAGTATCCAGCACAGCCTGGAGCCCCGCATTCCTGGCGTCCGATAACCCGCCGTTTTCTTTGTGGATAACCCTGACCTGCCGGTACCGCCGCGCATAATCATCGCAAAGGGCCGGACAATGATCCGGCGAACCGTCGTCGACTAAGATCAGTTCCACATGGTGGTAACTTTGTGCTAATACCGAATGGACGCACCGGTGCAGATACTGTTCAGCCCGGTACACCGGGACGATGAAAAAGAGTTTTCCATTCATGGCTCACCTCCCCTTTCCAGCGTAACAAGCACGACTTCCGGCGGATTCCAAATTCGCTTTTTCTTTGGGTTTTTATCACAGCCGCCGCTGACCACCATGCCAGCAGCATCCCCTTCCTGGAAAAAACCGTATGTATAGTTCGGGAAAAAACCACCCCGTTCCCGCCCGATGATCCCGCCGATAAACGGAAGCCGGATAATCCCGCCGTGCAGATGCCCAGACAGTATCAAATCAACGCCGGTGTCTTTGATGTACGGGTACAAATCTGCACGGTGGGACAACAGGATGGAAAAACAAGGCCCACCGGGGAATTCACTCTCTATCTGCCGGCGTATCCTTTCAACGTCTTCTTCCCGTACCACATCCCGTTCCGGATCTTTGACGCCTAGCAACAAAATGCTGTCCGCCCCGCGCTCCAAACTCACGCTGTCGTTGTCAAGCGGGATGATATTGGCATCCCACAGGGTACGGATGATAACGCCGTAAGCCCCTCCCTGCGTTTCATGATTGCCGCTTACCGCATACATGGGGATATCCCCAGCCCCTTGCGCAATTTCTAACGTCTCGGTAAGGGCGTGGTCCGGCAGCTGCACCATATCCCCGGTAAAGGCAATCATATCTGGCTTTTCCCTGCGGATATGCCCTAGAATCTGCCCGGAAAACGGCGCCTGGTGCAAATCGGAAATAAGCAGGATTTGAAATCCGTCAAACGCCGCCGGGATTTCGTGATGCCGGAACGTATATTGCGTCAGGGCGACCGTCTCATTGCTTTTTTCATTCTGTATCCAGGCAAAGGAAGCCATTAGGCCCAGCATACAGATTCCCAAAACCAGCCTTCTGATTGCTTTCATCTATTGCGTCCCCTTCTTGCTGCCAAGTTGTTCCGGTTTCCCATAGTAATAACCTTGTTTAAAGTCAAACCCCATACTCGACACCAATTTGTCCTGCGCAGGTTTTTCAATCCCACAAATACAGGCCTTGACACCGTTTTTGTGACACTGTTCAATCATATCCGCAAAATAGCCGACCATATTTGCGGCTGCGTCAATGATATCTTCATCAGAGGTGGCATATATATCTGAATTTAAAATATCCAGGCTCATTTTGATATACCCCGGTTTGACAGCGTGGATGATTTCGCTTTCCTCTTCAGAGTTTTCAAACTGGTCAATACAAATCTGTATCCCCATCTCATGCAGCAGGATGATATCATCTAACGACGCGGCAATCTCTTTGCCTGCCAATTCCAAACAGATATTTTGTGCCGGGACACCGTTTTGCGTGACATGTTTGATAATGATGTCATTGAGTGCAAAATCAGATACCTGCGCATATGGGCAGTTAATGTGAACAATCGGCATCTGCTTGTGCTCCCCTTTGACGGCCGCCAGGTCTTCGCAGACCCGCCGGATAATCCAGTCGTTAAACTGTTGGAATATGCCGAAATCGGAAATAGCGCCAATGATATTCCCTGGCGATACCATGCCAAGTTGCGGGCTTCTCCACCGGACAAACACTTCGCTGTGCGGCATGGCCCCCTCATCTTTTGCAATCATTGGCTGATAGACCAAATAAAATTCCGGGAACC
>CALGRC010000174.1 GCA_937959315.1 uncultured Clostridia bacterium
GGTCTGTTTTGGCGGTGAAACCGGTTTTTTAGTGGGGGCGGTCACCGGTTTTGTATCCAATTTCTTTTTTGGGCAGGGGCCGCTGACGCCTTGGCAGATGTTTGCATTTGGTATCATTGGATTTTTGGCAGGCATATTGTTCCGCAAGGGCCTTGTGCGCAAAACCAGGGGTTCCCTGGCTATTTTTGGCGCTCTGGCAACCATCCTTGTCTACGGAGGACTGATGAACCCGGCGTCGGTATTGATATGACAGGCTAGGTTTAGTATGGAAGCGCTGTGGTCTTCCTATGCGATGGGCTTGCCGTTTGACTTGATGCATGCTGCGTCAACCGTTGTTTTTTTATGGGTGCTGGCGGGGCCGATGATAGAAAAACTGGAACGCATCAAAGTGAAATATGGACTGCTGGAGGGTTAGGGGTTTTTATGATAGGACCGGGGTTGCCGGTCCTTTTTTTATAGAAGGTTTCCGCTTGGCGGCGGCCGTGCATATACTGGTGGTGGAAAGGAGGAATATCCAGTGATTTGGGGTTTTGGAAGGAAGACCAAGCAGTTTGTCCGGTTGATGGCCGGCCAGCGGCCTGACGCGGCTGCGGAAGTGCATGGCAGCAAAAACCATGCCGATTTGCACGGGGATGTCACATTTTACGCGGTCGCTAACGGAACGCTGGTAGTCGCCGAATTTTTAGGGCTGCCCTCTGCAAAGGGCGATTGCAATGACCGTATCCTGGGGTTTCACATTCATGAGGGCAACTTATGCAGCGGCAATGCGCAGGATGCATTTGCTGATACCGGCGGCCATTTTAATCCAGGCGGCTGCCCGCATCCGCAGCATGCCGGCGATATGCCGCCCTTGTTTAGCAACAATGGCTATGCATGGCAGGCGTTTTTTACAAGCCGTTTTATTCCGGAGGAAATCATTGGCCGTACAGTGGTTGTACACGATATGCCCGATGATTTCAAATCTCAGCCGTCTGGGGACGCAGGGCAGAAAATAGCCTGCGGCCTGATCCGGAAAAAATAAAAAGGGCTTCCTCCCGGAGTAGTACAGCGGGAGGGAGCCCTTTTTATGACAGCCGGTACACACATTTTGCAGAAGGTTCATATATTGATATGGGGCAGGACTGTCCCGGAATGCAGAAGAAAGGAGGAAATTTTTTGGGAATTATTAGTTCAAATAAATCCATTGGCAATGCGACGTCGATTGGCTGCCGCGGTTCACTCAATGTGACGATTGGCCTCACGGCGGCGCCAGACATCAGAACCAATCCGGCTGATATTGTGCTGGTTTTGGACCGTTCTGGCAGCATGGAAGGCCAGCCGCTTGCAGATTTGAAAACGGGGGTGGATACCTTTCTTGATATCCTTGCCAGTGCAACGGGCGGCGCGCCGGATGAAATTGGTGCGGGCAGCCATATTGGAATTGTCAGCTTTGCAAGTACAGCCGTGCAAAACACCGGCCTGATTACGTCGGTGCCGGATTTGAAAGCGGCCGCAGCCGCGCTTGTAGCAGACGGGCTTACCAACCATGG
>CALGRC010000175.1 GCA_937959315.1 uncultured Clostridia bacterium
GAGGCCAGAAAATCAAAGGTACTGTCCTGGTCGGAGGTAATACAAAAATATGCGGATTTTCTCTTTCCTGCATCCACAAGATTGATTTCGTTATATCTGGTAATATTGCGAATCATTTTGTTTTGGAACACCTGAAGCCGTGCTCCGAGTCCGATGATAATCCCTGATCGTACATTTTCCGACGCCTGTTTGAAAATGTTATACGGCGCATATGCCGGATGCTTGTAATCCAGCATGGAAAACATGGCGTCAAGCTCGTTCGCCGATTTTAATGAAATCAGCTTGTATGCCTCGCCCATATTACAATTCTCTTCATCAAATTCTATCGACACATATAAGACAAGCGCCTTCAGGAGGTTAATTGATGCGCTGTCCCAAAACTCATCGCCTTTCCCTACCGTGGTATTACGAATGACTACATCCGTAAAGGTTTGCGCCATCAAATCATCTCCCTTAATATCCGCGATGCAGTTCCAGCTGTCGCTGTTTTGCGGTGAAATAAGATTAAACACCTTTACATCATACCCTTCGTTTTTCAGATACTCCGCCATATCCTCGTAAATCTCCGACTTTGGATCAGTAATGACCAAACTCTCGCTTCTTCTGACCGCCTGAAAAATGTAGTTCCGGACAAACGCTCTGGATTTCATGGAACCCGAAGCGCCAAAAACCGCGATATTACGGTTCATAAAGGTATCATGCGGCAAAAACAGCGGCTTATTGTGATACAAGCCCAAAAGGATTCCGTCATTGTTCCGGATAGCGTCCAACTCGAATACTTCCCGCATTTCCTGCTCGGACATAAACCCGGACGTCCCGTAAGTTCCTTTATTGGAATAATCAAAGTTGCGATCCCGGTCTCTGTGGGTTCTATCCCCACCGCCCATATGCATCGTCATGAAAATCAGTGTCCCAAATGCGGCAATACAAACTCCCAACCCAATCAATCCGTAGGGAAATGAAAACAACGCCGTCAGAACCTTGGATAGCGCCAAGCCCGGAAACTCCGGACCGGTTCCGTCACCCATCACTCCGCCGCTGCGCTGCCAGATGCTATAGTTCCTGAAAAACTGCGCTGCAATACCGCCGCCGTACAGCAATGCGGTCATTAACGGAATCACAGAAATGCATATTTTAACTGTTTTTTTCATCTTTTATCCCCTCTTCATACTTCCGGTTGTCTATCGAAGTAACATCCATCTGCGCTCCGCAGCACAGCCGCAGGTACGGCTCCTGAAAATCAAAACAAATCATTCGTCCCCGCGTTCTGTTTACGCACAGATATGCCGCAAAGCGATACACGCGCTGCAGATTAAAATCCAATGCAATCAGCGTGGGGATTCCTAATGCGTCCGTTTCACAAAACTGTCCGCTGCCGCTCATCCGAACGCCGTAGCTTTGCCTTATGTAATCCCTGACCTTTTCACAGTGCAAATCATCAATAAGCAACGGCATGACGCAAAGAGACTCCCGCCGAAACTCTATATAATGCTTTTCCAGATTGTTATCCAGCATACACATATACTTTATCTTTCCTGTACCGCTTTGCTGCGCCAATTTATCCGGAACATCCGCATCGTTTCCAATCACCAGCCATTTTAACTCCTTTTGATTCCGAAACAGCTTTCTCACAATCTCATGCTCCACTGTAACCCGGAATTTTAATTCTGTCGATTCCTGCCATTTCATCGGTTCCGTACCGGTATGATACACAATATACACGCAAGAGGATGTAACCAAAATCCCCATTGCCCGCGAACCCCTTGATTTGTTAAAGTCAGCAAACAATTCTTTCAATTCGATTGCGGTATAGAACTCTGCCTGTATATTGTCTGCTTTGTCTGCGGGGGCGGCAGCGTTTTTATAGAGCAATCTCTTTTCGTCCGGAAATATTTTTACATTCGTCTGCCGGCACAGTATCATAATCTGCGCCATTTTCAGGTTCCGCTCCCGCCGCTGCGGCTCGCACCTCAGCTTGTTTGTTTCCGCTGTTCCGGTCAGATACCTTTCGTATCTTTCCGGAAATGTCTGCAGCAGATATTTTTTCCCGACATTGGTGAGCCGTATGGTTCGGAAGCTGCGAAACGCAGCTTCTTTTATTAAATTGTCTGCCCGTAGTTCGTGCAAAATCTGACGGATATAATTTGCGGCATATCGGGATACACGCATCAAATCCCGTCTGTAGACCTCTCCTGAAGCGGCAATTATCTCTAAAATTTCTCTTTTTACCGCACTGCACTTTTTTGTCATGATGAACGCTCCTCCCGATACATTTTTTGACCGAACTCTTCTTAACTTCGGTAAAATCCGCCGTCAAAACCTGCATATTTAACCGATTCCATCAAGGTTTGCACATCTGCAATTTCATCCCCGGCGAATCACTGATTTCTGACGAACTTTTACCGACCGTTTTTCGCCTGTTTTGCCCGGTCAAATTTCCATTGGAAATAGCACCGCTCGGGCATCACAAAAATACAGGTTTTGTTTTCTTCCCCATATTCCATCGTGTTGATAATGTCACAGAATTCCGCGCCGTCGTCCCGCAGGGCAAACAGCGCAATAATATCCAAAACCCGCTTTGCTTCCACGTTATCATAATCACGCGGACGAATATGTTTATCTGTTCTATCATACACATGCACAAAGCACACAACCGCCCGTTCTTCGATTTTTATATCCATCTCCTGTACTGCTTCGTTCATTGTGTAATATAAGGGATCACAAATAAACTTGCTGTTTTTATGCAGCTTTTTCGGCAACAAAAACGGCATTTCAATTTCTAACACCTCACCGTTTTTGCTTACCGTAATCCCTTGTATCTGCGCCGCATTGCTCAATAGTATTTCTGAAGGCGCTAAATAAGAATTGACTGCAAAACTTCTGGCATAGCAGGTGACTTTCTCGCATTTTGCAATAAAATCATTTACACACCGTCCCAAAGCCACGGCGTCGGCACAGCCGTTTACCTGCTCCATATTTTTGCTGATAACCAACAGCTCGCAAAGCTGTTTTGTTATGCTTCTCAGCATTTTACCCGTCTCTTTTTCCTCCGTCTCCTGATAATAACTGACGCGACCACTGTCATCTACCATGCAAAACACAATGCCCGGGCAGGAGAGGCGGTACATCTGTTCCACATCTTCCACAACAACCAAATGCTTAACGGCAGTATTCATTTGCTTGCTAAAAAAAGCGCTGAGTACATGCTCCTGCCCTTGCTCTGCAATGATAATGTCATACGCATCATCTGCCGTTATGAATTCAATTTTTGCCGGAAACCCGGCGGTCGTGTGATACAATACCTCATTCCAAAAATCAAGCAACACCCAAAACGCCGCAATCAGCCCCCGGTCAAAGCCTTTGCTCCATTTCTCCTCTGCCGATACAATGTCGCCATGAATGAAAAGCCTATCCTCTCTTTCTAACAGGCGCAACACCGACCGTTTTGCCGATATGTCCTTATCTCCCATTACAGCGAGTAACTGCTCAAGCCGCAGCACTTTATATGTTGTTATAATCTCCAGCAACTCTTTTGCGTCCTGTATAACCGCCTCTCTTGTTCTCAATTATTTTCACCTCTTCCACGCATTATTGCGCATTACTGCGTTTTTCAGAATGTTCTTTTTTATTTTTCAAGCTCTTTTCTGCGCATTATTGCGTCTTATTACGTTTTTTATCTATAATCTCCTGCAGCTCCGCCCGATCCGTCGTAATTTGCTCTTTTTCCAAATCGCTAGCGCGAAATTCCACAGTGACATTGTTGTTATTGGCTGAGATTAAACCGCTGCCGCGCTCAAAATGGGTAATATTCATAAGTTCCGTATCGGAAAGCTTTAGAATGTCCTGCACCCGTGCCGCCTCATCCTCCTCCAGATTCAGAATGATTTTTGTCTTAGCTACGTTGATAATTCCCTTGCCATACTTTCCGTCCTCCAACGCAAAAAAGTCGTTTAAGTCCTGCGTTGCACAGATAGCGCTTCCGCCGTAGCCGCGGATAATTTTAAAAATCTCCAAAACAAATTCCGCCGCCTGTTTATTCGACGATGCACCAATCAGCTGCCAAAGTTCATCCAAAAATATCGCCTTTTCCTTTGTTCTATCCTCTTTGGTCTTATCCCACATATAGTCAAGCCCGACAAACATACCCACCGTCAACAGATCGCCGGATAGTTCCGAAATGTCCAGCACGGTATACTTATTATCCAGATTCACATTCGTCTGCTGGTTAAACGTCTTGGCGCTGCCGTTTACTAATCGGTTTAGAATATTGGCAAGCCGCTTGGTTTCGTTCTTTTTTACAAGCACTGCATATAAATCGCCAAGTATCGGCATCTCGACATACCCGCCGTTTCCATCCTCCAGCGATTCGTTCTGATGCGTAATTCCCTTTTCCGCATAGGTCTGCACCATCGCTTCATCCAAAAGCTGCTTTTCTTCGTAACTCATATCCGGGATTAACAGCGAAAAGAAAATATGCAGTCTTTGTATTTTTGCGGCAAGGAGTGATTTGTTCAGTTCCGGTCCGTCGAGTAATTCATTTGCTGTGTTATCAATCCTGCGGATTTCCATAATGTTGATACAGTTCGACGAAGCCGGCGAAATCTGAATCACCTCACCGCCGATATTTTTCGCCGCGCGGTAAAATTCATGGCCTTTGAGCGGCGCGAGGATAAAGACCTGAATATTTTTCCTTCGCATTCGCAGCGCCATCAGTTGGAGCAAGAATGTTTTCCCTGCGCCGGAAGTCCCTAAGATTGCCATGTTTGCATTCTTATATTTCTTTGAATTGAAAATATCTACAATGACTAAGGAATTGTTATGCTTGTTGACGCCAAGCAAAATTCCGTTGTCATCGGAAATTTCAAAACTGGTGAATGGATAACAGCTTGCTATTCCTGTCGTCAGCGCGTTACGTTTGGATTTCTCGAACAACTTCTTTTCCGAACT
>CALGRC010000176.1 GCA_937959315.1 uncultured Clostridia bacterium
ACATGCGGCTAAACAATAGCTTGCATATTTTGCGGATCATGGTGTGGCTTCCCCTTTCCCTTGTCTTTATTTCTTTTGATTTTCTACATTGTCCGGCGTATTGTTTTTAGCCGGTTCTGCCGTTGCTGTTTCCTGCTTCTCCAGTGAATCCCAGTCAACTTTATAGCTGTCTATGGCATTTTCGCGGATGATATCCAGCGCCTTCTGCAATGTGTCATCCAGCGTAATTTGGATATTTTGCACTTTGTTTGCAATGGAAAGCTGGGTAGTAATATCTAGGACGCCATATGGAAATAAGCCAGCTTGTTCTTGAAATTTTTTAACGGCATAAAAGGTGTCTTCCCCAAATACTTCATCAGGGATGCCAATGCTGTATCCCAAAGCGTCCAACCGCTGTTCCATAGCTAGGACATCTTTGCCGGTATCGCCTGTCTGAAGGACCCGATCAAAGGCTGGCATTTCATAATAGATTTCACTGAATGGCACTTGGCGGTCGGTTACCTTGACATCCGGTTCGATACCGATACCATTAATATTGCGTTTTTTTGGTGTTAAATATTCTGCTTCGGTTAATTTGATCCCGCCGCCAGTGATAATTTTTGTCACTGTTTGCATGGTGCCTTTCCCATAAGTTTGTGTACCCACTACAATCCCGGTACCGTTGTCTTGAATAGCTCCGGAAAAGGCTTCGGCCGCACTTGCGGTGTTTTCGTTTACCAAAACAACAATATCCCAATCCTTCCGGTCGGTGACGTCGTTGGTGACATAGGTGCTGATATTTTCTGGATCTTTGTATGCAAAATGGATGACCGGGCCAGGCGGAATTAGGTAGCTTAGGATATTGATGAGTATTTGTACCGAACCTCCAGGGTTATCACGCAGGTCAAAAATCAGAGTGTCAATATTTTGCTCGTCAAAATTGTTCAGTGCTGATATAACAAACTCATCTGCATGCTCGTCAAAGTCATACAACTTTATATACCCAACCGCCCCGTTTTCTAACACTTGCGTAAACCCTTTGTCAATGACAACTTTTGCACGCTGCACGTCCATATAAATTTCCTGCTGGCCGCGCCGGACGCCGATATTTACGGTACTGCCCTCTTCTCCGACAATATAGGATTTTGCTGTGTTGATATCCATACCTGCAATGCTGATGCCGTCAACTGAAAAGATAATATCCCCCGTCTCTAGGCCCGCTGCCTCTGCCGGGGAGTTGCGGTGCACCGTGGTGATTTGCAGGCCGTCTTCAAATTCCATGATGGTGACGCCAATGCCGCAGAACTCTCCGCTCATGTTTTCTAAAAATGCGGAGAATTCATCTGATGTATAGTATCTGCTGTACGGATCTAAGTGATTGAATGCCCCCTGCAAGG
Organism: uncultured Clostridia bacterium; assembly: GCA_937959315.1. Taxonomy (GTDB): domain Bacteria; phylum Bacillota; class Clostridia; order UMGS1810; family UMGS1810; genus CALGRC01. Next base: position 1,377 of record CALGRC010000176.1, read on the forward strand.
CAGTTTCCATTAGTTCTGGATGCGCTTTGATGACCTCGCGCAGGGCATTCCGGTATAAATCCGCAGTGTTCACGTCAAATTTATACATGCGCATGATGTCTGAGATGGCCATATCAATAATGGTGTTTTCCAGGCTGTCGTTGCTATAGTTATTGTCGGAGGCCTGGGCCAAAGAAAACGGCGACAGGCACAGTACAAAAGCAAGCAGCAGCGCAGTCCATTTTTTCATCGTAAAATTCATATGGTATCACTCCTTTACAAATTTTTCGTACTGTAAAGTTAAATGAAAGTTGAAGACCCGCCAGCCTTTCTGGTACAATGGTTTC
>CALGRC010000177.1 GCA_937959315.1 uncultured Clostridia bacterium
GGTCATACCTTGAAACCGGTTGTTTACGTGGATGTGCTGTTTGCCGTAAATGCACTCATCAATTACATATTGCTGTATATCACGTCCAAATTATCCAAGCTGCCAACCACCCCGCTGCGGCTGCTGTTAGGCGCTTTGATTGGCGCAGTATACGCGGTGTGCATGTTCTTCCCGCAAGTGCGTGCGCTCTACACCGTCGCGGCCAAATTTGCCGTGTCACTGATCCTTGTCGCCGCATCCTTTCGCATCCGCCGGCTGCGTACCTATATCCGCGTGGTTTGTATCTTTTACTTGGCGTCATTTACTTTCGGCGGCGTCACTTTGGCATTGCTGTACTTCACCAATGCCGGCATGACATCAGGCACCGTGCTGAGCAACGGCATCTTTTATTTTAATTTGCCGTGGAAAACGCTGCTGCTGTCAACCGCTATCGCGTATGGCATTATTAGTATTGTATGGCGGATCTACAAAAAAAACCGCGGAACCGATCTCCGGCGGATCTATATCCTGCTCAACGACAAGGCTGTAAGCCTTAACGCCCTGGTGGACACCGGCAACCAGCTTTGCGACCCCATCACGCAGACGCCGGTGCTGATTGCCGAATATAACAGTGTAAAACCGCTGCTGCCCGAACCGGTCAGCCAGGCGCTGTCCCAGCCGGACGGCGGCATTGAGACCATTGCCGGCAGTGCGGAACAGACCGCATTCGGCGGACGGTTCCGCGTTATCCCATTTACATCGCTTGGTACAGAAAACGGCCTTCTGGTTGGTTTCAAACCCGACGCGGTGCAAATTGGCGGCCGCGCGGTTAAAAACGTCATTGTCGGTATCTACCAGCGGCAGCTTTCAAACAACCACGAATACAACGCGCTGCTCAGCCCTGAACTTGCCGGCGCTGGGCACGACTGAGGAGGAACGGGACAACATGAAACTTTTTATCCTTTGCAAACATGCCATCCAATTTTTATTACGCCTGCGCAAACCCGAAGCCGTCCACTATATCGGCGGCTCCACCGCGCTGCCGCCGCCTTTAAGCAAAGAGGAAGAAGCAGCGCTGCTGGAAAAATTGGAATATGCGCCGGAAGAGGTAAAAAATACGCTGATTGAGCGCAACCTGCGGCTGGTCGTCTACATTGCCAAAAAATTTGAAAATACCGGCATCAATGTAGAAGATTTAATATCCATCGGCACCATCGGGCTCATCAAAGCCATCAATACCTTTCAGCCCAGCAAAAAAATCAAGCTTGCCACCTATGCTTCCCGCTGCATAGAAAACGAAATACTGATGTATCTGCGCAAAAATAACAACCACCGGATTGAAGTTTCTATTGACGAACCGCTCAACGTAGACTGGGACGGCAATGAATTGCTGCTTTCCGATATCCTGGGCACCGAAAGCGACCTCATCTATCAAAGCATTGAAAGCGAAGTGGACCGGGAGCTTTTGTCCATTGCCTTAGAACGGCTGTCCCCCCGCGAAAAAGACATTATGGAACTGCGGTTTGGCGTCAAAAACGGCGTCCAGAAAACGCAAAAAGAAGTGGCCGACCTGCTGGGCATTTCCCAATCGTATATATCCCGGCTGGAAAAGCGTATCATCGGCCGATTAAAAAAAGAAATTTCCAGAATGATTTGACGGCAGTTCCATAAAATAATTGTAAAATTTCTGCGCAAATATCATCGAAAACAGTTGACAAGCCTGATATTCTATGCTAAACTTATGCCTAGAGTGTGTTAGGTAGAAGGCACGGAGAGGTGTCCGAGTGGTTTAAGGAGCTAGTCTTGAAAACTAGTGATGCTTTCAGCACCCAGAGTTCGAATCTCTGCCTCTCCGCTCTGCAATACAAATGGTTTTTTATTTTCTGTACGGAGAAGTACTCAAGCCGGTCGAAGAGGCGCCCCTGCTAAGGGTGTAGGTCGTGAAAGCGGCGCGAGAGTTCGAATCTCTCCTTCTCCGCTGAAAAAAATACCCGTTGGGCCCAACCCAACGGGTATTTTTTTGCTTCCCATTCAACTTAAAAAACCTTTGATAATCTGTTCTTCTGCTTCTTCTTCCGTCAAACCAAGCGTACGCAGTTTGATAATCTGTTCACTGGCAATCTTTCCAATCGCCGCCTCATGGATAAGCGCCGCATCCCCGTTGCGCGCCCACAGCTTCGGCGCGGCGTCCACCGTCCCATTCCCTTCAATAATAGCATCGCAGGCAGAATGGCCGCTGCACGATGCGTTGCCGATAATCGTAGACGTATACGACTGGCGGGACTCCCCGCATGCCACCGACCGGGACACAATATCTGCGCTAGAACCTTCGCCATTGAGCTCCACTTGGAACAACGTCTCTGCCGATTGATTTTTTTCAGTATAAATGCGTTCCTGTATGATTAACTTTGCGCCTTTATCCAGCGTAACTTTGGTATCCCGCAACGTGCGATCCACCCCTCCAATCTGCGCTGAATCCATTTCCAGCATGGCGTTTTCCTTCAAATATGCTTCGGTCACTGGGTCAATACTCCGGATACCGGCGCCATTGCCAGTGCCAATATGTTTTTCAATATATTTCACCCGTGCGCCCGGTTCCAGAAAAAACCGATGGATACCATTGTGCCGGGCAGGCTCGCCTGTTTCCGTGTGGACGCCGCACCCTGCCACAATGGTCACATCTGCATTTTCACCAACGTAAAAATCATTGTAAACCACATCGTCCACATCCCCATGGGTGACGCAGGCAGGAATAGAAACCGTTTCCCCGGCTGTTCCCGGCAAAATGCGGATATCCAGCCCCGGCTTGCCGGTTTTGCCGTCAATCCGGATATGCTCGCTTGACTGGCGGCCAGCGCAGCTTCCGTCCACCCGGAGATTGTAAGCACCTTGAAAATCCCCCGTCCAGCCAGATACCAGCCCAAGCAGCTTTTTGGTAACCTCATGCATCAAACAGCGCCTCCTCTCTGCAGCAGGCAGGGGAAAATCCCCCGGACGCAAACACTTGCCCCATCATTTCTTCACCGCCGCCTGTTTTCTCCACTACCCCGTCCTTAAGCAGGATAATTTCATCTGCAATCCGCAAAATCCGCTCCTGATGGGATATGATTATCAGCGTCCCCTTTAAGTTTTTGCGCATATCCTGGAATACTTCAATCAAATTTTTAAAACTCCACAAGTCGATGCCCGCTTCCGGTTCGTCAAACACCGTTAAAGTTGTATGCCTGGCCAGTACGGTAGCAATTTCAATGCGTTTCATCTCTCCGCCCGAAAGCGTGGCGTTTACCTCCCGGTCCATATATTCTTTTGCACACAGACCGACATTGCCCAAGATATCGCAGAGCTGTGTTTCACTGAGGGAATCATTTGCCGCCGTTTCAACCAATTGGCGCACAGTAATCCCCTTAAACCGCACCGGCTGCTGAAATGCGAAGCTCACACCTTTTTTTGCACGCTCAGTAATGTCTAATCCCGTAATATCCTCTTCATTTAATAGCACATGGCCACAGGACGGCCGTTCAATACCGGCTATGATACGGGCCAATGTAGTTTTGCCGCTGCCGTTAGGGCCGGTGATAACGGCCAGCTTCCCGTCCGATACGGTCAAATTGACGCCTCTTAGCACTTCTTTCCCGTCCGGCGCCTTCCAAGCGATATTTTTCAACCGCAGCATTTTGATAACCTCCTTTGCTGGCATTTTGATTAGCCGCAGCTAACCAATAGTATAAAAATCGCAGCCGCAGAAAATTTCTAACCAGACGTGCTCAACCCTTATTATAATCCGCACCGTTTGCGCTTGTCAACAAAATGTCAAACAATTTTGCAAATTACAACCCATCCAGTTCCGCAAAATCTTTATTTTTATCAGTTTCCAAATATTTCTTGACGCAGGGCTTCCAATTGCGATATAATATAAAAAATATTGCACACCGATTCATATAGGAGGAATCTCCATGTCATATGAAGCTGGAATTGCAGCACTTCATTTAGAAATGCCGGACGTTGTCCCGCGGACGGAATATTCCGTCGAAGAACACTGGCCGCTTATCCGGCAAGTAACCGGCTATCCAGTTACTTCTGCATCGCCTGAAGATGAAAAAAAGAAAGCGCAGGCTGCCTTTTTCAAGGCGTGGGACTATGGAATTAACTGGAATATCCTTGTACATAACAACTACCTGACCGGGCGAAAAACCTCCATGGGCCATGCCGTCTATGCCGAAGGCGGATCGGATTTTCAAGAGGCCGCAGGATGCCCGTTCCGCACACCGAAAGAAGCATTGGCATTTGAACCGGCAGAAGAATACGGCATACCCAACCACCAGGCATTGGTATCCCAATTCAACGCCAACTGGCGTACCAAATGCGATACCTTTGACGATACTGTCAACATGACAGGTATCTATATCACCCTCATGAGCGGCCTGATTGAACTGCTCGGCTGGGATATGCTTTTGCTTTCAGCAGGCACCGATCCAGCCGACTTTGGCGCATTGGCAAACCGGTATGCCGACTGGATTGCGCATCATTTTGAAGCGCTTGCAGCCTGTGATTCCCCTGTAGTAATGGTCCACGATGATATTGTTTGGACAGAAGGGGCATTTTTGCATCCCGACTGGTACCGGAACTATATTTTCCCCAATTACAAACGGCTGTTTGCGCCGTTGCGCGAAGCGGGAAAAATCATCCTTTTCACCTCGGACGGCAATTATACACAATTTATAGACGATATTGCCCAAACAGGTGTAAACGGGTTTGTCATGGAACCATGTACTGATATGGCTTATCTTGCAGAGCGGTACGGCAAAACCCATGTCCTTGTTGGCAATGCCGATACGCGTGTGCTGCTGTCCGGCAGCCGTGAACAAATTTATAGTGAAGTAAAACGATGCATGGATATCGGAAAATCCTGCCCCGGATTCATCTTAGCTGTCGGGAATCATATACCGCCCAACACACCTGTTGAAGCCGCTTTATATTATAATGAATGCTACGAACAACTCCGCCGCCGCTGAGATGCACCCATTGGAGAATAAATCAAAACCCCGGATGGACTAAAATCCATCCGGGGTTTTAGCTAAACTGTTCAAAAATGATACCTGCCGCGCCGCAGATGTGTAACCGAACCAGATTGGTAGTGCTGCGGAGGCGTCGCGGATGCGTTTACAAAGCCGCAGCAGGAGCAAGCGTGACCCGTTTCGGAAAAGGAGGAGCAAGGAAGCGGGCGGATGTTTTTCTGCAAAAAAATGGAGCAATGACCGTCCGTGGTAAAACCGCAGCTTTTTATGTTTTTGAGAAACGGCATAGTTTTTATGCCGTTTCCTCATTTCTCTGAAACAATGCTTTTGGCAAAATCCCCACCAAATCATAGCAAATTTCAATCTCCTGCGTCCGTTTCCCGTCAATCATCTGCGGTGCGTGGACATACACGCGCTTTACTAAATCATTCAGGATTGCCGGCGTCAATTCCTGCAAAGCCAAATACTTATGTACTTTTGAAATAAACCGTTCCAGATTGCCGGACTGTTCTTCCGTTTCGGTAATTTCTGCCGTTAGCTTTTCAGCCTGTTCTCGCAATTCTTCCTGTTCCTTTTCGTAATCGTCTGATAGCATTTGAAAGCGGCTTTCAGATAAAACGCCTTTGCTTTTATCCTCATAAATACACTTAAAAAGCCTGTCCAATTCTGCAATACGGTTTTCTGCTTTGGCAAGCAGTTTCTTTTTTGCTGTCAAATTCTTTTTGACATCTGATTTATACTTTTCTCCCATAACTGCACGGAATTGCTGTTCAAAAGCCGCAACATAACCAATCACATATTTCAGATGTGCAAACACGCCCTTTTCAAGTACAACTGCACGGATATAATGTTTTGAACCGCAGACGTCTTTTCCCTTGTTAGCGCCGGAACAGACAAAATAGTCCTGACGGCTTTCAAAATAATTGCTGGTGCAGTAATACATTTTACTTTTGCAATCTGCACAGTAAGCGATACCTGCAAACATATTGCTTTTGCCTGTTTTTGTGGGACGGCGTTTGTTCTTGCGAAGCTCCTGTACCCGTTCCCAAATATCAGGGTCGATAATCGGTTCGTGGGTGTTTTCAAAAATAACTCGTTTTTCTTCGGGGTTCCATATCTTATGCTTGGTTTTGTAAGATTTCTTTGTGGTTTTGAAATTCACCATGTGCCCCAAATATTCTTTGCGTTCCAAAATGTAGGATATGGAGTCGCCGTTCCAGTTATAAATCTTTTCGGATTTATGTGCCTTGCCATCCCGTTGCTCCCAATACGCGCTTGGTTTTAGAATTTTGTCCTTTTCAAGCAGTCTTGCAATCTGGGTAGGGCCATATCCCTGCAGACAAAGCTGAAAAATCCGTCTGACAACTTGCGCCGCCGGTTCATCTACAATCCATTGTTTTTTGTCGTCAGGATTTTTCATATATCCGTATGGAGGTATTGTCGACAAATACCTGCCCGATTCGCCCTTTGCTTTTAACACCGCTTTAATCTTCTTTGAGGTGTCGCGGGCGTAAAATTCGTTCATGATATTTAAGAATGGAGTAAAATCGCTGTCGGTCTGGCTTGCGCTGTCTATGCCGTTGTTAATTGCAATAAACCGCACGTTCTTTTCCACAAATAATACCTCGGTGTAAAACCCGACTTTCAGATAATCCCTGCCGAAGCGGCTCATATCTTTTACAATCACCGTGCCTACAGTTCCATTCTCAATCTCTGCAAGCATTGCCTTGAAGCCCTCGCGCTCAAAAGTCGTACCCGATACGCCGTCATCAATAAAAAACCGTGTGTTCCGGAAGCCGTTGTCCTTTGCGTATTTACTTAAAATATTCTTTTGATTGACAATACTGTTGCTGTCGCCTGCAAGCTCATCATCACGGCTCAGGCGGCAATATAGCGCTGTAATTTTTTCTGACTGTCTGCTCATGTTCTGCTCCTCCTTTTCTTCATTCAGACAGTCTGCTAAAACAGGATTGCTCACATCTATTTTACCGCGCATATCTTTATTTGTCAGCCCCTTTCACTTGATTTTCGTCGTTTTCCATCAACCGCAGCAGCTTTGATGATATGGCCCTGTTCCCGGCATAGACGCCGCGGAAGATGTACCGGGCGCCGCAATCCTCAAACGAAACGGTCACCTCCGGCAATTCCATGTCCAGAGTACTGTACGCTGAAATTTTTACCTTGTTTTTCTTATCCAATCTTATCCGTCCTTTCTTTGTAAAAACATAATTTCAGAGAATAGCAAGCAAAGCGAATGAGTACCCATTCGCAGAAAATCCATTTTGCTTTGCCTGCTGTTTTGGAAGAACAGCAAGCACAGCAAGTGCAGCCACACCCGCACAAAATTGATTTGATTTTTGGGATAGTCCCAAACCCTTTTTTGAAAAAATCTGTCCGCTTTTTTGTCCTCATATAGGGAATCCAAAACAGGCTGAAAAAACAACGCTGCAAAAGAAATTTTTCAAAAATATTTCCCGCCTCTCTATTCAATATCCGGCTATTTGACATGGGTTTGTTGCATTTTCCCACCCTCATTTAAAAAGTGCAGGAAACACGGTTTTGGCAACCTGTTGAAAGGGAAATATTTTGTGAAGTTGCAGGGTGTGTTATACTATATTTAGTGGGAGGAATGAAAATGAACGAATATAAATTATCTGAACGACGGTTAAAACAATATATCTGCTATTTGAGGGAAAAGGAACGCTCAGAAGCGACCATACAAAAATATATCCGGGATATTACCGCCCTGCAAGTATTTTTGCAGGACGGTATTTTTACAAAAGCGCGCCTGCTGGAATGGAAAGAAAAGCTGACGGCCTCGTATGCGCCGGCAACCGTCAACGGTATGCTGATGTCGGTCAATGGCTTTTTAGACTTTTGCGGCCTGCGGGAGTGCAGGATCAAGGGCCTTAAAATACAGCGGAACGTGTTTTGCAGAAAGGAAAGGGAATTGACAAAGGCGGAATATCTGCGGCTGTGCCATGCGGCGAAACAGCGAGGAAATGAACGGTTGTTTTTGATTTTGCAGACGATCGGAAGTACGGGAATCCGTGTGTCCGAGCTGCAATTTATCACGGCTGAAGCGGTCAGGAAAGAACAGGCGCAGGTGCGGCTGAAAGGGAAAATCCGCACCGTGCTGCTGCCAAAGCAGCTATGCAGGCTGCTGAAACAGTATATGCAAAAACGGCATATTGAAAGTGGGAGTATTTTTGTTACCCGGAGCGGGAAGCCGGTAGACCGCAGCAACATCTGGTCGGACATGAAAAAACTCTGCGCCGCGGCGGGCGTAGAGCCTGAAAAAGTGTTCCCGCATAATCTGCGGCATTTGTTTGCCAGAACCTATTACAGCCTGCAAAAGGACATTGTACGGCTGGCGGACGTCCTCGGCCATTCCAGCGTGGAAACCACGCGGATTTATACGATAGAGTGCGGCGACGTCCACCGCAGGCAGCTTCAAAAATTGGGGCTGTTGCTGTGCTGATACTACATAATCTTTATTTTGTGGTAATCTCAGACTGTCGATAAAGTCTATTCATACACAAAAATACATGACATATCAAGCCCGACCCAGTTCCGCCCGCCGCGCCCGGGCGGAGTTGCCTTTCCTTTCAGGAAAGACGAATTAGGGGATTGCCATCCCCTAAAACCCCTATATAATACTTTTTGGGGTTTGGGGCGCAACCCCAATCGGTTTCCCCGAAGGGGAAACTGACTGCGCTGGGGTCTGGCCAGCGCAACTGGGCTAGGCCTAGTCATACTATATTTTTATCTGCAATATGGTTTTTCGACAGCCTACTATATTAAAAATTATACTACAAATATCGGCTTTTGTCAATGAAAATCAGCGTTTTTTCCACAGCAAACAGACCGGATAACAGGCATTCGTTTTTACCCGGTCTGTTTGTCATACCCAAATGTATATTTTTAGGTTTTTGATAAGCCCTTATATCATAAATCCTGACGTTTCATCTTTGGGCTTTACCACAAAATAAAGATTATGTGGTAATCCATATCAAAAACCGGAATGGAGGTCATGAAATGAACCATCAAGCTATGTGTATCAGCCGGACGGAACAGAATAACGAACTGTGCACCGGCGCCGATTTTGATGAAATGCTTGAAGAAGCCTTTTATCCGGGTGGCAAAAAGAACAGCCACCAAAACCGTATTCCCAAGGAAACGCTGGAAAAATTCAAAAAAGAGCTCAAAAAGCAAAAAGGCACAATTTTAAACTGCCGTACCTTTGACGAGCTTTTAGAGATTTCTGAAAATTCTTCGGTGAAAGGGATTGGCCCGCTGGCCGAATATGATATTGCCTTTCGATATGGACGGCAGATCGGCATTTATCCGGACAAGGTCTATCTTCACGCCGGGACAAAGATAGGGGCCAAAAACCTCGGCATTGTCAAACGCGGCGCCAAATACCTCACCAAAGAGGAACTGCCTGATTATCTGAAAACGATAGAGCCGTGGATGGCGGAAGATTTTTTGTGCGTGGAAAAGGACAATCCATCAGAAAAAGCCCTGACAGAATATTTGAAAAAGTATAAATCCAAATCCTGTAACAGTACGGAAAAAAAGAAAAAGCCGTCCTGCGGCGGATGCTAAAAGGAAGGTGGAAAGTGATGAAGAAAATATGGAGTTTATTTTTAACGGTTTGCATGGTAAGCGCATTGTTTGGGAGCATACCGGTAACCGTCAACGCGGAAACAAACGGTACGGATAATAGTTTAATTATATCAAAGGATAGTTTTTCTGTCTTAAATGATTCTGTAGAAAGTGGTGAAAATTCGACTACTGTAATAAGCAACAATTTACAAAATGATAATGTATTTGCCGAAGGTGACGGAACGGCTGAAAATCCGTATCAAGTTGCAACTCCTGAGCAATTGAATGAAGTTCGCAATTATTTAAGTGCATATTTTATCCAAATATGCGACATTGATATGACAGAGGCGACATCAGAAAACGGAATTTATTATAATTTCGGGTCTGGGTGGGTTCCTATCGGAGATGATACGTCTCCTTTTACAGGAACTTATAATGGTGATGAACATAAAATTATTGGATTAAAGAGCAACCAGATTGGAACTAGCCAAGAATATGCCGGTCTATTTGGAAATAACAAAGGTGTGATTTGTAATCTTGGTATGGTTGATAATTATATAATAGGTAATAGGCGCTATATAGGAAGCATTGCCGGACGTAACAGTGGCAACATAGAAAACTGTTATAACACAGGAATAATATCAGCGTCTCCCAACGGTGATTGTCATACTTCCTATGTAGGTGGTATCGTGGGACTAAATGGTGGTAACGTAAAAAAATGTTACAACGCAGGAACAATAACATCTTCCGTATCTCCTTCTTCTGAACGTGCCGGTATGATGCCGACGGTGAGCGCTGCGGCTGGAGGGATTGTGGGAAGTGATAATAGTGGTACCATTGAGAATTGTTGCAATACGGGTACAGTGACATCATTCGGTTCTTATTCCTATAAACCTTCCGATTCGTCATTTCGACCTTATCTAAGTTCTTATGCCGGCGGGATAGTGGGAGAAGGCGATAGTTTGAGCAAAAGCATAAAATACTGCTGTAATATGGGTGTGGTCTCTGCAAAGTCAAGTGCTTCTATCCCGGGCGATTCATCCTATGCTGACAACAGTAACTCCTATGCTGGCGGGATAGCAGGTTTATATGCTGCTGCCATGGAAAACTGCTATAACACCGGTGAGATTACTGCCGAAACCGACAAAGGCTCAAGTATTTACGATCACAATGGGAACTCTTATGCAGGGGGAATAACGGGATGGAGTAAGTACATCGCCATGAAAGATTGTTATAATACAGGAAAGGTAGTTGCATCTGTAATAGATGCTCATTCCAGTGATCATGCTTATGCGGGAGGTATATCGGGAATTTTGCCTGTTGGTATCATAGAAAACAGCTATAACATAGGCAATGTGACAACTTTGTCTAATGCTGGGCACATTTGTGCGAGCGGAATTGTGGCGGACAGGAGATCTTCTGAAGGCTCTGGCAGTGTTATCGATTGCTATTATTATGATGATCCTAATTTTAAAGCTATTGCCGGTACGCCGCTTTCTTTGGAAGAGTTAAAACAGCAGGATAGTTATGTAGGGTTTGATTTTGAAATGGTATGGGATATTTCGTTAAATGTGAATGATGGATTCCCGTCTTTGCGCAATATGCCTGAACCGTTATGCATACATGTTTGGGGCGCATGGTCGATTACCAAACAACCAACCCAGACCGAAACCGGTACAGCGGAGCGAGTTTGCCAGAACAACAGCAGCCATAAGGATCAGAAAGAGTTACCTGTTTTAACTGATACTACAGTATGGATAAAGGGTGACTATCAGGCTCCAACATGCGAAGCGGACGGTTACCAGAAGTATACATCTGACTATGGCGAAGTGACTGAGACAATCCCCGCGACAGACCACAGCTGGGGCGCGTGGGAAATCACCAAGCAGCCAACGCAGACCGAGACCGGTACAGCGGAACGTGTTTGCAAAAATGACAGCAGCCACAAAGAGCAGAAAGACCTACCTGTTTTGACTGATACAGCAACATGGACAAAAGGCGAATATCAGGCTCCAACATGCGAAGCGGATGGTTACCAGAAATATACTTCCCAATACGGTGAAGTAACCGAAACAATTCCTGCGACAGATCATAACTGGGGTACATGGACGATTACCAAGCAGCCGACACAGACCGAGACAGGAACGGCAGAACGTGTTTGCCAGAATGACAGCAGCCATAAGGATACGGTGACATTGCCTGTTTTGACCGATGCTTCGGTATGGACGGCGGGCGAACGTGTGGAGCCGACTTGTACGGCTGACGGTTCACAAGCCTATACCTCCGACTATGGCACAGTCACAGAACCCCTCCCTGCGACAGACCATACATTTGAATGGGTGATCGACCGGCCGGCAACAACGGAAGCGCCCGGTATCAAGCACGAGGAATGTACCAAATGTCATGAGAAGCGGAATGAAAATACGGAAATCCCACAGCTTCCGGCTGAGAGCTATGCCGTTCATTATGACGCAAACGGCGGCAGTGGGACAATGCCGGACGGCGCCGCGCCGAAAGGCAAAGAATTTACTTTGCCGGAGAACGCCTTTACGCCGCCGGAAGGGAAACAGTTCAAATGCTGGGCAATCGGCAGCATAGACGGGGCGCAAATCCAGCCCGGAGCAGGATTTACCTTTATGGAAAACACAACCGTATATGCAGTTTGGGAAAATATCGGTTTTACCATAACGTTTGACAAAAACGGCGGCAGCAGTGTTTCCGCTGAAACGATGGTAACCAATCCTGACGGTAAACTGAGCGAATTACCAACCGCAGAGCGCAGCGGCAGATACCGCTTTAAGGGCTGGTACACGGCAAAGAGCGGCGGGACGGAAGTAACAAAGGAAACGGTATTCACAGAAGATACCACCGTATATGCGCAGTGGACTTATACTGGAGGCGGCAGCTCCGGCGGCGGTGGAGGCGGAGGAATTTCCGTAACACGCTATACCGTAACCTTTGACACGCAGGGCGGCAGTGAGGTTGAAAGCGTCCGCGTGACAAGGAACAGCACAGTTACAAAACCGGCAGACCCGGTCAGAGAGGGATATACCTTTGAGGGCTGGTTTACCGATCAGGAATGTAGTGCAGCATACGATTTTGATACAAAGGTCACAAAAAATATCACGCTGTATGCAAAATGGACAGAGGAACAGCCGGAGGAACCGACAGACCCCACCAAGCCGGAAAGCCCGGACGATTGGGAAAACCCGTTTGACGATGTGGACGAGGGCGATTGGTTCTACGATGACGTGAAAACTGCATATGAAAACGGATGGTTTACCGGTGTAACAAACACTTCCTTTGCGCCAAATGAGGCGATTACACGCGGTATGATGGTAACTGTACTCTACCGCGCGGAAAATGAACCGACGACAGCAGACAAGAGCAAATTTGAGGATGTGGCCCCGGACGCCTATTATACAAAAGCGGTCATCTGGGCAGAAAACAATGGGATTGTCAAAGGTTATTCAGAGGTTGAGTTTGCACCGGATAAGCTGATTTCCAGAGAAGAAATGGCAGCAATCATGCACCGTTACGCAGGCTACAAAGGCGCGGATACCGGCGTAATCGGCGATTTGATGAAATTTGCAGATCAGGCGCAGATTGCGGATTGGGCAAGAGAAAATGTCGCATGGGCGGTTGGCTACGGATTGCTTTCCGGCAAAGATAATAATCTGCTTGACCCGCAGGGACATACGACCCGTGCAGAAACCGCAGCAATATTAAACCGCTTTTTGAAAAAATAAAAATAATGTGCTTTCCGAAAGGAAAGCGGGCATGTACGGCAGCCGTCCGGCGAAAAGTTTTTCTTTTCGCCGGGCGGCTTTTTTAATATTTTTCTCTTTTTTCATTTTAAGCAGCGGTAATTTTCCCCGTGCGCCGCCCCATAACAGGTTGGT
>CALGRC010000178.1 GCA_937959315.1 uncultured Clostridia bacterium
ATTTAACTATTATTCCAGTACCCTTAACATTTGTATATCCTGCTAATTCTTCATAATACTTAATTTCAGATTTTAAAATATCATCTCCCTCATCTTCTTTGTATTTATCTATTTCCCTTTTTATTATATTTATTTGTTATTTTCGTGTTTTTTATGAAATTATATGTTATACTAAACCGTATTGAAAGGGAGGGCTTGCTATGAATTTAATACTCAGTGATACCGCACTGCCAGATACTTTGCCGCAAAACAGAGACACCCGGTATATTGACCTGTCTGCCTTAAAAATAAAAAACTGTATTGGCTGCCTTGGCTGCTGGGTTAAAACGCCGGGGAAATGCGTCATACGGGACGACGCAGTTAAGGTTTATCCGCTCATTGCCAAAAGCAAGCGCATTCTCTACGTCAGCCATATTTGCTATGGCTGCTACGACACAGTCATGAAAACCATGCTGGAACGCGCCATCCCCATTCAGCAAGCGTTCATTCGGCTGCATAATGGCGAAACACACCATGTACAACGAAGCGTTGTGCCAAAAGACGCAGTCATACTGGCATATGGCGATATTTCGGAAGAGGAAAAGCTACTATTTCAAAGATTGGTGGCACGCAATGCAAATAATATGCTATTTCAAAGCTGGGAAATCCAATTTGTAAAAGAACGTGCATTGACGCAGGCAATCTTAAAGGAGCTGAAGAAATGGGAAATTTGATGATAATTAATGGAAGTCCGCGGGCACCACATTCCAATTCCAAACGGTACGCGCAGCTGTTTCAAAAAATTTGGAACCAACCGACAGAGGAATATGCAGTCATGACAAATAGGCCCAACTGGCAGAAAATACAGCAGGCCGCTCATTTGCTGCTGGTATTTCCCTTATATGCCGATAGCCTGCCAGTACAGCTTTTGCAATTTCTAAAAGATTTGGCACGCCACTTGTCCAAAAACCGGCCAACCATACATGTATTGATAAACTGTGGTTTTCTGGAGCCAGAACAAAATAAAACTGCGGTAGAAATTATTCAATTCTATTGTAAAGAAAACCAGCTTCCATACGGTATGACGCTATGCGTTGGATCAGGCGAGGCAATTTTAAATACGCCATTTCGATTTTTGGTCAACCGAAAAATAAAGGCTTTTGCACGCGGTATCCAAAAGGGACAGCGCAAGCAATTAAGCGTTACCATGCCATTGACCAAAAACTTGTTTATCCGCGCTTCTACGCAATATTGGATACAATACGGCAAAAAAAACAAAATAACAAAAGAACAGATGGAAACCATGAAAATTGAAGGAAAATAAAAGGCAGCCCGCATATAACAAGGACTGCCTTTTGCTTCAGGACGCGTGATACAGCGTTTGGATACGCTGCATGGCTTGCTGCGTTGCTTCCGCCGTTCCAAACGATGTCAACCGGAAAAAGCCTTCTACGCCGCGGCCAAAGCCTACCCCTGGTGTGCCGACTACCTGGGCACGTGCAAGCAGGTCATCAAAAAACTCCCAGGAAGACATGCCATTAGGGCATTGCAACCAGATATAGGGCGAATTTTCCCCACCCACATGCCAAATATCCAACGCCGCTAAGCAGTCGGAAATGACCTTGGCATTTTTTTGGTATACCTTCCGGTTTTCCGCGCACTGGCGCAAACCCTCCGGTGTAAAAACTGCTTCTGCACCGCGCTGTACAATATAAGAGACGCCATTGAACTTGGTCGTCTGCCGCCGGAGCCAAAAGCGGTTAAGGCTCCTGCCCTGCCGTTCCAACTGCATGGGCACCACAGTATACCCACAGCGCGTTCCAGTGAAACCCGCCGTTTTAGACAGGGAACAAAATTCTATTGCACAGGTTTTTGCCCCCTCTATTTCAAAAATACTGCGCGGGCAACCGGGATCGGTGATAAATGCCTCGTACGCCGCATCATAAAGCAGCACGGCGCCGCAGCCATTGGCATAGTCTACCCACTGCTTGAGCTGCTCACGCCGGTATGCCGCCCCTGTCGGGTTGTTGGGCGAGCAAAGGTAAATGATATCCGCCCGTTCATTTGGCGGCATGGGCAAAAACCCATTTTCCTTGGATGCTTCCAAATAGAGGATCTCCCGTCCGGCCATTACATTGGTATCGACATATACCGGATAGACCGGCGATGGAATGAGCACCCTGTTTTGTGTATCAAACAAATCTAAAATATTGCCCAAATCGCTTTTAGCACCGTCACTGATGAAAATTTCATCCCGTTCTAGCAAAACATCCGCATTTTTCTGATAATACTGCTGTATTTTATCACGCAGGAAATCATACCCCTGCTCGGGCCCATAACCGCGAAAGGTCTCTGGCCGTCCCAGTTCCTGCACAGCACCCTCCATGGCAGAAACAGCCGCCGGGCACAACGGGCGGGTTACATCCCCTATGCCCATGCGGATGATATCTGCATCCGGGTGCTGCTTTTGAAACATAGCCACCTTTTGATTGATTTTGGAAAACAAATAGCTTTCTTCCAGTTTAAGATATTGCTCGTTGAGCTTCATGATGTTCCCCCCTTTAAATTTCAATCTCACCGGTAAATACTGTGTGCGCTTCACCCGTCATAAATACCGCTTCATCCGTATAGCGGATTTTTAAATCTCCGCCCAGCAGCTTAACCGTGATTTCCTCACCTTTTTTGCAAAAGCCATTGCGCACCGCCGCTACGGCACAGGCGCACGCGCCTGTGCCACAAGCCATGGTTTCGCCGCTGCCGCGCTCCCATACCCGCATTTGCAGCGTGTGGCTGTCTACCACCCGCACAAACTCGGTATTAACCCGATCAGGGAACAGCGGGTCCCATTCAAACCGCGGCCCTTCTGAAGCAATATCCAAATGGTCCAGAGAATCTCGAAACACCACGCAATGCGGGTTGCCCATGGATACGCAGGTAATACGCTCAGGCTTGCCGCCAATATCGACCGTGCAGCCTACCACCTCGCCGCCATCCAATGCGACCGGTACTGCCTGCGGCTCAAATACTGCCTGTCCCATATCCACAGTTACCTGATTGACACGCCCGTCCCGCACACTCAAATGCAGCTCTTTGATACCGCTTAGTGTTTCAACCCGAATGGTCTCCTTTTGCACCCTCCCGCTGTCATACAAATATTTCCCCACACAGCGAATACCGTTGCCACACATTTTGCCCTCGCTGCCATCCTGGTTGAAAATCCGCATTTGAGCGTCTGCAACTTTAGATGGGCAGATAAGGATAACGCCATCCCCGCCAATGCCAAAATGCGGCCGCGACAACCGGACGCTGAGCGCTTCAGGGTTATCCACCTTTTGGTCAAAGCAATCTATATAAATATAGTCATTGCCGCAGCCCTGCATTTTGACAAACCGCAGAAGCACCGATTCCCGGTTAAGATTGGCGATATCCACCAACTCTATATTTTCCTGGTTATACCGGCTGCGCATGCTCGACGCCAACGCAGACGCCGTATCCAGCGAGGTCAGGCAAGGGATGCCCAATTCCACCGCCTTGCGCCGGAGCTTGACGCTATCCCGCGCAGGGATACGGCCTTTTGCAGAAGTAGAAATGATAAACTGCACCCTGCCGCTTTCCAAAAGCGTCATGGTATTTTCATCAGCCTCGTGGATTTTTTTCACACGCGATACCTGCATTCCGGCCTGCTCCAAAACTGCGGCCGTCCCTTCTGTGGCATACAGCTTCAATCCCAAATCTGCATACAGCCTGGCAACTGCACAAATTTCACGCTTGTCCGAATCCCGTACCGTAACCAGCACACCGCCCTGCTTTGTCATATGGTACCCAGCAGCAACCAGCCCCTTATACAGCGCTTCTTCCATAGTTTTGGCAATACCCAGCACTTCGCCGGTCGATTTCATTTCCGGCCCCAACTGCGTGTCCAGGTCTATGAGCTTTTCAAATGAAAAGATCGGCACTTTGACCGCATAATAAGCGGCATTACGGTACAAGCCGGTGCCATAGCCCATATCTTTGAGCGTTTCCCCCAGCATAATCCGGGTTGCCAAATCCACCATCGGGACACCGGTTACCTTGCTGATATAGGGCACTGTGCCTGAAGAACGCGGATTGACCTCAATGACATAAATCTGATTGTCATGGATGACATACTGGATATTGATAAGCCCCTTGGTATGCAGTGAAAGCGCTAGCTTCGTGGAATAATCCACAATCTGCTCGGTCTGCTTGGCGCTGATATTCCACGCCGGGTAAACGGCGATGGAATCGCCCGAATGGACGCCGGCACGTTCAATGTGCTCCATAATACCTGGAATGAGTACCTCTTCCCCATCGCAGATGGCGTCGACCTCCAATTCAATGCCCATCAGGTATTTATCAATCAGCACCAAATTATCTGCCTCATGGGACAGGATGATTTTCATATACTCCCGGATATCCTCATCTGAAAAAGCGATGATCATGTTTTGCCCGCCCAACACATAGCTGGGACGCATCAGCACCGGATATCCCAACCGGTTGGCGGTTTCCAGCGCTTCCGCTTCCGTCCGCACCGTACCGCCAGCAGGGCGTTCAATCCCCAATTGCTCCAGCAGCGCGTCAAACCGGCCCCGGTCCTCTGCGGCGTCAATGCTGTCTGCCGGAGTGCCCAAAATGGGAATATTGTGCTCCACCAGGCATTTGGTGAGCTTAATGGCTGTCTGCCCGCCAAAGGCCACCACCGCCCCCACCGGCTGTTCTACGCGGATAATATCCAGCACATCCTCCGGCGTCAGCGGCTCAAAATACAGCCTATCTGCAGTATTAAAGTCGGTAGATACCGTCTCCGGGTTGTTGTTGACAATGACCACTTCATACCCGGCCTTTTGCAGCGCCCAAACACAGTGAACCGAAGCATAGTCAAATTCAATCCCCTGCCCAATCCGGATAGGGCCGGAGCCGAATACAATGACCACCGGTTTTCCGGTTTTATGCGCCTGCAAAAATTCCGCCGCTTCGTCCTGCGCATCATATGCGCTGTAAAAATACGGCGTTTCCGCAGCAAATTCTGCCCCGCAGGTATCCACCATTTTATAAACCGCCGGCAGGTGCATTTTAAGCCTATGGCCTGAAAGCCGTTCAATGGTATGATCGGGAAAACCCGCCCTTTTCAATTCCAGGTACAAGCCCTCATCTACTGGATGTGCCTGCATTTGTTTTTCCAATAAAGCAAGATGGAGCAGCTTATACAAAAACCAACTGTCAATACGCGTTTCCCGGTGCAGCCTGTCTACTGGGACACCGCGCAGCAATGCCTGGTATACCGCAAAAATACGTTCATCGTCCAGCGCCCGTATTTTTTGCCACAATTCATCTTCAGAAAAGCTGTCAAAGGCTGGCATGTGCAAACAATCCATCGAAATTTCAGCACCGCGGACCGCCTTCATCAACGCCTCTTCAAAGGTCTGCCCAATGGCCATCACCTCGCCGGTGGCCTTCATTTGTGTGCCCAGCCTGCGCTTGGCGTAAACAAATTTATCAAACGGCCATTTAGGGAATTTAACCACCACATAGTCCAAAGCAGGCTCAAAACAAGCCATGGTTTGCCCCGTGACTTCATTTTTAATTTCATCCAGCGTATACCCAATGGCAATTTTTGCAGCCACCCGCGCAATCGGATATCCGGTGGCCTTGGACGCCAGTGCAGACGACCGCGAAACACGCGGATTGACCTCAATGACCGCGTAATCAAAACTATCTGGATTGAGCGCAAACTGGCAGTTGCACCCTCCTTCAATGCCCATTGACTCGATGATGTGCAGTGCGGCCGTACGCAGCATTTGATATTCCTTATCCGCCAGCGTCACCGCCGGCGCAATGACAATGGAATCACCCGTATGGATTCCCACCGGATCAAAATTTTCCATTGAACAGACTGTGATAACATTGGCATGGCTGTCCCGCATCACCTCAAACTCAATCTCTTTCCAGCCGGCAATGCACTTTTCCACTAAAATCTGTGTGATGGGCGATTGCCGCAACCCGTTATCCGCAATTTCCCGCAGCTGCGCGGGCGATTCCGCAATCCCACCGCCGCTTCCGCCCAGTGTAAACGCCGGCCGCACAATGACCGGGTATCCAATCTCCTGGGCAAAGGAAAGCGCATGTTCGGTATTGGTCACCACCAGAGACGGAATAACAGGCTCGCCAATCGCCTCCATGGTATCTTTAAACATCTGGCGGTCTTCCGCTTTATCAATGGTTTCCGGTACGGCGCCCAGCAGCCGCACTCCATATTCTTCCAAAAAGCCTTCCTTTGCAAGCTGCATTGAAAGGTTCAGGCCCGTCTGCCCGCCCAGCGTATAAAGCAAACTATCCGGCCGCTCCCGTTTGATGATACGCTTGACCACCTCCAGTGTCAGCGGTTCAATATAGATATGGTCTGCCATGGCGGCATCGGTCATAATGGTGGCCGGGTTGGAATTGACCAGGACAACCTCCAGCCCTTCCTCTTTAAGCGCCCGGCACGCCTGCGTCCCTGCATAGTCAAATTCAGCGGCCTGCCCAATTACAATGGGGCCGGAGCCAATCACCATTACCTTTTTAATATCCGGATTCAGCGGCATTTTGCTTTCCTCCCCTCATCTATCATGCTGACAAACTGGTCGAATAAAAATTCCGTATCCTTCGGCCCGCCGCACGCCTCAGGGTGAAACTGTACCGAAAAAGCAGGCATATCGCGGTATACAATCCCTTCGCAGCTTCTGTCATTTAAATTGACAAACCGCAGCTCTGCATCATCCGGCAAGCTGTCATTTTCCACGGCATACCCATGGTTTTGGCTGGTGATATACACCCGCCCGGTCTGGGTATCGCAAACCGGCTGGTTGGCGCCCCGGTGCCCGTATTTGAGCTTTGCCGTTTTGGCGCCCTTGGCCAGCGCCAAAAGCTGGTGCCCCATACAAATGCCAAACAGCGGCAATTTGGCTGTCAGCACTTTTTGCATCTGTGCGATGATGTCCGGGTTCTCCATTGGGTCTCCCGGCCCGTTAGACAGCAAAATGCCATCCGGTTTTTCGTTCAATATGGCTTCCGCCGTGCTGCCTGCCGGCATAACCGTCACCGTGCAGCCGCGACGGTTTAATGCCCGCACCATATTTTGCTTTGCGCCAAAATCCCATAAGACAACATGGAATTTTGCCTCGTCTGCGACAAATACTTC
Source organism: uncultured Clostridia bacterium (assembly GCA_937959315.1). Classification (GTDB taxonomy): domain Bacteria; phylum Bacillota; class Clostridia; order UMGS1810; family UMGS1810; genus CALGRC01. The sequence goes on from CALGRC010000178.1 coordinate 7,178, forward strand.
CTTTGCCGCCCGCGAAACCTGGTAAATTGGGTTCCGGCAGCGGTGCTGCCGGACCTGCTCCAAAAGTGCAGGCGCATAGGGCGGCTGCTGTGCCGTCAGCATACCATTGAGCGTCCCATTTTCCCGCAGCATGCGCGTCAACGCACGTGTATCAATCCCCGCAAGGCCCGGAATGCCCCGTTCCTTTAAAAAAGTGTCAATATCCCCCCCATTGCGAAAGTTGGAGGGATACTGGCACCACTGCCGGACAATATAAGCGCAAAGAGAAACGCCATTGCTTTCAAAATCTTGTGGAATGACGCCATAATTTCCAATGAGCGGAAAGGTTTGTACCACCATCTGCCCGTAATAACTGGGATCAGTCAAGGTTTCTAAATAGCCCGTCATCCCAGTGGTAAATACCACCTCGCCCACCACGTCATCCGCCTGCGCTCCAAAGGCACTCCCAGCAAAATATGCGCCATTTTCCAGCACCAAATACATCGGTTTTTTCACGAAACAACCGCCTCCCATTCTTCTATCCATAATCCGGCTATTCCTGGTATTTATCCAAAATCTTTTGCGCCGCCATCCGGCGGGTCAGCCGGTGATCCATTGCCAGCTTTTCAATAAAGGTATGCGCCTCCTGTTCGGTCATGCCTGCATACTGAATGAGCAGGCACTTGGCCCGGTCTACCGTGCGGATATCCCGGATTTGCTCCTGCAACCGCTCGGTTTGCGGCGCCGCCCGCGCCAACCGGCGGTGTACCGAAAGCATCAGGCTGACCGCATAGCCAAACATAATCCTGCCCATCTCGGCGCCAAATGCAAAAATACCGTCTGCCTCCAGCTTGTGCCGTACCTCATCAAGCTGATATCCCTTTCCCACCAAAATAACCCCGGCTGTGGTTTGTGCGGCTTCCCTAGCCAAATGCACCCCAAACTCATCCGGCAGCGGCGCCAATATCAAAACCAGCGCAAAGGTATTTTCCGAAATCATCCGCCAGGCCTCGCCGCATGTTCCGGCATAGCAGATGTCCGCCGGCAGCAGTTCTGTTACCAGCCGGGTAAACTGCTCCTTTCGCCTGGGGCTTTGCGTTACAAGCAAAACTCTGTCCATCGCGCGCTCCTTCCTCATTTTTTCCCTACACAAACAGGAAGGTATTTTGATAGGCAAACGCTGCTTTGTCTTCTGCTTGCAAATATTGTTCCCATTCCACCCGTTTTTTCTGAATATACTGCCCCGCCAGCTTTCCTGGAAGCACACGGCTGACCAGCTCGCTGGACTCGGCCAATTTAAGCGCTTCAGCCAGTGTTTTGGGCAGCGGCTCCAACCTGTGTTCCTGCATATATTCCTGTGCATCATACAGGTTTTGGTTGCAGGGCGGCACTAGCTTAGCTTTGCGCTCAATGCCGTCCAGACCCGCATGAATGAGAAGTGCAAATACCAGATAAGGATTGCAAACCGGGTCTGGTGAACGAAGCTCCATCCGGATATTATCCCCGTCCAAAACAGCGGGGATCCGGATAAGCTGGGAGCGATTTTGATGTGACCATGTCACAAATGCCGGGGCCTCCAGTTCACCAAGCCGTGCATAGGAATTGGGAATGGGGTTGAAAAATGCCGTCAGTTCAGCAGCGCAGTCCAAAATGCCCTGGATAAAGCTTTCCGCAGTCTCGGAATGCCGCGGCGCCGCCTGAAACAAGTTGACGCCGTTTTTTAACAGCGACACATTGATGTGCAGGCCGTTTCCGCTTTGATTTGGCAGCGGCTTTGGCATAAAGGAAGCATACAGGCCATTTTGCATGGCAATGGATTTTGCAGCGGCTTTAAAAGTCAAAAAATTATCCGCCGCCGTCACGGCATCTGCATAGCGGAAATCCACCTCGTTCTGCCCCGGCCCACGCTCGTGATGGGAGCCTTCGGGCGACAGGCCCATTGCCTCCAACGACAGGCAAAGTTCCCGGCGGATGTTTTCCCCCCGGTCCAGCGGCGCGATATCCGCATATGTGCCGTGATCGAAGGGAAGAAGGGACGGCCGGCCAGATTCATCATTTTGAAACAGATAAAACTCACACTCGGTTCCAACCCTGCAAATATATCCCATTTCAGCCGCGCGGTTTGCCGCCTGGCGTAAAATATAGCGGCTGTCCCATGTAAATTCTGTGCCGTCTGGGTTCTTTACCGTACAATACATCCGCATTACCCGTTCATGCGACGGCCGCCACGGTAAAATGGCAACGCTGGAGCAATCGGGCACCAAAAATAAATCGGAGCATGCAACATCGGAAAACCCGGCAACTGCCGAACCATCAAAAGCCACGCCATGTTCAAAAGCCCGCGGCAGGCTGTCGGCCATTATGGCAATGTTTTTCTGCACGCCAAACAGATCGCAAAAACAAAGCCGCACAAATTTTACATCATGCTTTTCTACAAAATCCAAGATTTCTTCTTCGGTATGGTTCACAATGCCCGCCCCTTTCCCCTATTTTCAAGCGTACCTTTTAATTGTTATTATACCATATCAATTTGCTGTATACAATTGCCGATATGGATTTTTTGTATTGGGAGTCAATACAAAAAACGGATGCTGCAAAATATCGGCGTACACCAGGCCAAATGCCGCACAGTACTCCTGCAAAGCTGGTACAATGGGTTCCATATCCGCCTCTTGTGCAAGCCTCGCTTCTACCTGGGCGGGCAAATCATGCGGCACATGGCCGCACCGCAGATAAATCCGCCCGCCATGCATCCCGGTGCCGCAAAAATTCCCAACTGGTATCTGCCCGGGCTTATCCAATCCCAAAACAATAATATGGCCGCCCGCCTGGTATTCTCCCAAAAAGCTCCCTGCGCTGCCGCCAATCACCAAGACCGGCACCTTATCCTGATACTGCTTCATATGAATACCCGAGCGGTATCCAGCATCATTTTTTATAAATATTTTCCCGCCCCGCATAGCATATCCGGCCGCATCGCCCACACTGCCATGCACAATAATCGTGCCGTCATTCATGGTATCTCCCAGCGCATCCTGCGCATTCCCTTGCACAATGATGCGGCAGCCGTCTAAATACGCCCCCAATGCATTGCCCGGCGTACCATAAACGGAAATGCTTTTCCCGGAAAGGCCGCTGGCAATATACCGCTGGCCCAGGCAATGCTCTACAATAATATCCGTATCCTCCGCCTGCCGGATTTCCCGGTTTAGCTCCTGATACCCCATTGCTTTCGCATCAATCCGCAAAGCCCTTCACCTCCCTGTTATTCTCCTGCATGCTTCAGCCCCAAAATATCCAGCTCCTTCTGCGTCATACCAACTCCCCGGAGCATCAAACGGTTTCCTTTGAGCGCCTCAATCGAATTGAGGCCCATGCCACCCATCATCTCTTTGATCTCATGCGTCCAGGCAGATATCAAATTCACCAGCCGTTTTGCACCCAAGGCCGGGTCAAGCCGGCTAACCAGCTCCGGCCGCTGGGTTGCAATTCCCCAGTTGCAGTTGCCGGTGTGGCAGCTACGGCATAGATGGCACCCCAAAGCCAGCAGCGCGCTGGTTGCAATATATACCGCATCTGCCCCCAATGCAATGGCCTTTACTACATCTGCACTGCTGCGAATTGATCCGCCGCAGAGGATGGAAACATGGTCCCGGATGCCTTCTTCCCGCAGCCGCTGGTCAACACTTGCCAGCGCCAGCTCAACGGGAATGCCAACATTGTCCCGGATGCGGGTTGGCGCTGCTCCGGTACCGCCGCGGAACCCGTCAATGGCAAGGATATCTGCACCAGAGCGGGCAATGCCGCTGGCTATGGCTGCAATATTATGTACAGCCGCCACTTTTACAATAACCGGTTTTCGATATCCCGTAGCCTCTTTGAGCGAATACACCAGCTGCCGCAAGTCCTCAATAGAATAAATATCGTGGTGCGGCGCAGGCGATATGGCGTCAGAACCTTCTGGAATCATGCGTGTGCGCGACACATTCCCGACAATTTTTGTACCCGGCAGATGGCCGCCAATCCCCGGCTTTGCGCCCTGGCCCATTTTAATTTCAATGGCAGCGCCCGCCTCCAGGTATTCCCTGTGAACCCCAAACCGCCCGGATGCAATTTGCACAATGGTATTTTTCCCATACTGGTAAAAATCCTCGTGCAGCCCGCCCTCGCCGGTATTGTAATAAATCCCCAGCTCTGCCGCCGCCTTTGCCAAGCTGGCATGTGCGTTGTAACTGATAGAGCCATAGGACATTGCTGAAAACAAAATGGGAACGGACAGTTCCAACTGCGGCGGCATATCGGGCAATAGATTCCCTTTGGCGTCACGCTGTATCTTTCCCGGCTTTTTCCCCAGATAAACCTTGGTTTCCATTGGCTCGCGCAGCGGGTCGATGGATGGGTTTGTCACCTGCGATGCATTCACTAGGATACGGTCAAAATAAACCGGAAACGGGTTGGGGGTTCCCATAGAGGACAGCAGCACCCCGCCGCTGTCTGCCTGCCGGTATATTTCTTCAATGGCCTGTGCTGGCCAGTTGGCATTTTCCCGGAATGTATGGTCGGTTTTGATGATTTTCAAAGCCCGAACCGGGCACATGGCCACACAGCGGTGACAGTTGACGCAGCGGCGTTCGTCCGCTGTCATGCATCCTCTCTCTTTGTCATACCGGTGTACGCCATTGGAGCATTCGCGTTCACATATCCTACAAGAAATACACCGCTGTGGATTGCGCACCACTTCAAACGGCGGATAGATATCATAAGCTGACATGCCCATTTCCCCCTTTCAACCGCACGAGAACCGGTTCGCCGCCGCGCGGCGCCCAAATACGGTCTGGTGACGGCTCAATCACACGAATGGCTGCCTCCTCGCTGGCCACATAAAACATATCGCCCTTTTCTGCCGCTACCATAGAACGCAGCTTAAGCCGGTCGTTGAGTGCCATCAACCCGCCGTCAAAACCGAGCAGGATGGAAAACGGCCCCGTGATAAGCAGGCTGGAAAACATGGTTCGCAGGTAGGTTAACCGTTCCCGCTCTTCCAGAGGCTTTCGCGCAATGGTGGACCAAAACGGCGCGGCGATCACCGAGGCAATTTCCTCCAGCGTCAGCTTTTTCCGCCGGTGCAGATAATCAATCATATATGTAATCACCTCGGTATCGGTTTGCAGCGTACATTGATAGCCAAACATTTCAATATAGCGGCGATTGGCGTCATAACTGGAAATTTCACCATTGTGGACAATAGAATACTGTAGCATGGCAAAAGGGTGCGCCCCGCCCCACCAGCCGGGCGTGTTGGTGGGATAGCGCCCATGCGCCGTCCAGCAATAGCCTTCATATTCGTCCAACCGGTAAAATTCCCCTACATCCTCGGGGAAGCCAACCGCCTTGAACACCCCCATATTTTTACCGCTGGAAAACACATAGGCGCCGGCAATCTGTGTATTTACCCGCATAACGCTCCTGGCGACAAATTCATCCTCCGACAGCTGGCTGGCAGCCAGCTTCGTGGGCAGCGGCCTGACAAAATACCGCCAAATCATCGGCTGGTCAGTGATAGAAGGTACGGTTTTTGTTGGGATTTTAGATAGGTTAATCATATCAAAGTGCCGGTCCAAAAATGTTTCGCATGCCTGCTTGGCCTCTGGCGAATCATAAAATATATGCAGCGCATAATCGTCCTTGTACTGCGGATAGATACCGTATCCTGCAAAACCGCCTCCTAAGCCGTTGGAACGGTCATGCATCATGGCGATAGATTTGATGATTTCCCCGCCGCCAATCAGGCGCCCATCTTTTGCAAACATCCCCGCTATTGCACACCCGGAGGGGATTCTCACCTGGCCCTCTTTCAGCATTGCCATCATCCTTTCTATGTATCATTAAAACAAAAAAGGCGCCCATAAAAAGACACATTTATATATGTCCTTTTATGAACGCCTTTGTTCATTGGAATTATTATACCCGCTTCCTTCTACAATGTCAAGCCTTTTGATGTAAAAAAATTTTTTTAAAAAATATTGCAAAACCCCTTGACAAAAATATATCACAGGCGTATAATGCAGATAAATCAGCAAAGGCGCTGTGAGAGGTTTTCCTCTTGCAGCGCTTTTTTGCGTTTCTTAAAAATTTCTTTTGAAAGGATGATCCCCATGAGCAAAACTGTGATTCCCCATGGATACTGCAGCCCGCTGGGTCTTTACCAGACGCAGGACGCCATCAGCCTTGTCAAGGCAACGTTTCAAAAAAATCTGGCGCAGGCGCTCAACCTCAAACGTGTCACCGCACCGCTGTTCGTCGACCCAACCACCGGTATCAACGACGATTTGAACGGGACAGAACGGCCAGTTTCTTTTGACATCCCAGCGCTGGGGGGCGCTACCGCCCAAGTGGTGCATTCACTGGCAAAATGGAAACGCAGCGCCCTGTATCAATACGGGTTTTCTGCCGGCGAAGGACTGTATACCGATATGAATGCCATCCGCCGGGACGAGGAACTATCCAACCTACATTCCATCTATGTCGACCAATGGGACTGGGAAAAAATTATCACGCGGCAACAGCGCAATGAAGCTTATTTGAAAGAAACCGTCACTGCCATTGTCAATGCTGTCTGTGATACGCTCGACACAGTAAAGCGCACGTATCCGCAAATCCCGGTGTCCCTGTCGCGCGAAATAACGTTTATTACCACACAGGAACTTGAAAACCAATATCCCAGCCTGCCTCCCAAGCAACGGGAAACCGCTTATCTAGCCAAGCACCCAACCGTTTTTTTAATGAAAATTGGGGATGTTTTGGCATCAGGCCAAAAGCACGACGGACGTGCGCCCGATTACGACGACTGGAGCCTGAACGGGGATATCATATTCTACAACACGGTATTGGACTGTGCATTTGAGGTATCTTCGATGGGCATTCGCGTAGATGCAGCGTCTATGGCCAGACAACTGGAAAAAGAGGGCTGTGAAGAACGCGCAAAACTGCCTTTCCACAAATTGGTGCTGGACGGTACGTTGCCGCTGACTATGGGAGGCGGTATCGGCCAATCCCGGCTGTGCATGCTGCTGCTCGGCAAGGCGCACATCGGCGAGGTACAGGTCTCGCTGTGGGATGCTGATACCAAAGCTGCCTGCGAAAAGGCAGGAATTGCCCTTTTGTGAAAAATAAAATTTATGCAAAGGAGTGTTTAGCATGAACCGCATACCCGAATTGTTTGGCAGCATGGTCTTTCATGATGCCGTGATGAAAGAGCGCCTGCCAAAAGAGACCTACAAAGCATTACGGCGCACGATAGAAAATGGAAAAAGCCTGGATAAATCCATTGCCGACGTAGTGGCAAACGCCATGAAGGATTGGGCAATTGAAAAAGGCGCTACCCACTTTACCCACTGGTTCCAGCCAATGACCGGCGTCACCGCCGAGAAGCACGACAGTTTTATTTCACCGGATGGGAACTGCGGCGTGATTATGGAATTTTCAGGAAAAGAGCTCATAAAGGGTGAACCGGACGCATCCAGCTTTCCTTCCGGCGGCCTGCGCGCCACCTTTGAAGCACGCGGCTATACCGCTTGGGACCCTACATCCTATGCCTTTATCAAAGACGATATTTTGTGTATTCCAACTGCGTTCTGTTCCTACGGCGGTCAGGCGCTGGACAAAAAAACCCCGCTGCTCCGCTCTATGGAAGCCCTTAACCGGCAGGCACTGCGCATTTTAAAGCTGTTTGGCAATGAAGACGTGACCCGTGTGCTGACCACCGTTGGACCGGAACAGGAATATTTCCTCATTGACAAAGAACTGTACAAAAAAAGAAAGGATTTGGTCTACACCGGGCGTACCCTGTTTGGCGCCACGCCGCCCAAAGGGCAGGAACTGGAAGATCACTATTTTGGCGTATTGCGGCCGCGGGTTTCAGCATTTATGAAGGAATTGGACGAAGAACTGTGGAAGCTGGGGGTCTTTGCCAAAACCAAGCACAATGAAGTAGCGCCGGCCCAGCATGAATTGGCGCCTATTTTTACCACCACCAATATCGCGTCCGACCACAACCAGCTTACCATGGAACTGATGCAGAAAATTGCCGACAAGCACGGCCTTGTCTGCCTATTGCACGAAAAACCGTTTGCAGGTATCAACGGCAGCGGCAAGCATAACAACTGGTCTATCTGCACCAATACCGGCGTCAATTTACTTGAGCCCGGTGATTCCCCGCAGGATAATGCACAGTTTTTGCTGTTTTTATGCGCCGTTATCAAAGCTGTGGATGAGTATCAGGATTTGCTGCGTATATCGGCCGCCAGTGCAGGAAACGACCACCGGCTGGGCGCCAACGAAGCGCCGCCTGCTATCATTTCCATCTTTTTGGGCGACCAGCTAACCGAAATCCTAAAGGCAATTGAAGAGGGGAAGCCCTATTCCCAAAAAGAAGCTGCGGAAATGAAAATCGGCGTACATACGCTGCCGCGGTTCCCGCGCGATACCACCGACCGTAACCGTACCTCCCCCTTTGCATTCACTGGCAACAAGTTCGAATTCCGTATGCTGGGGTCAGCTTTTTCCATATCTGGGCCAAACGTGATGCTAAACACCTCGGTTGCTGAAGAACTGGCACAGTTTGCCGATATATTGGAACCTGCGGATGATTTCACCGCAGCATTGAACACGCTTATCCGTAAGGTACTAAAAGAACACAGCCGCATCATTTTCAATGGAAACAGCTACAGCTCCGAATGGCCGATAGAAGCAGCAAAACGCGGCCTGCTTAATTTACCTACCACGCGCGAAGCTTTGCCGTATTTTGTGTCAGACAAAAATGCGGCTTTATTTACCAAGCACAAGGTATTCACCCGGGAGGAATTGTTTTCGCGGTATGAAATCCTGCTGGATAACTATGGGAAAGTATTGGATATTGAAACAAAAACCATGGTGCGGCTGGTACGCAAAAACATCATTCCTGCCGCCTGCGCTTATAGCAAAGCCCTGGCAGACACCATAGCCGCCAAAAAAACAGTATCCAGCACACTGCCCTGCAAAGCAGAGCAGGCCATGCTGTCTGTCATGTCTGAACTAACCGGCCAGCTCTACGACTATAATGTGCATCTAGAAGCGGTGCTACGGCAAGTACGCGCTATTGCCTCTTTGAAGGAGCGGGCAACCGCTTACGCGCACCAAGTATTGCCTGCCATGCAGCAGCTGCGCGCTGTTGTAGATAAAACAGAGGTCAACTGCGCCAAACAGTATTGGCCATTTCCAACATACGGGGAATTGCTGCAAAGCGTGTAAATAACACGTTTGCCATTACCGTATAGCAAAAAACGTGTACAGCCTACTGTGCTGTACACGTTTTTGTTTTTCTGCGCCATATTGGTATTTAGCATTCGCTGCCGGCGTCCGGCTGATAGATTCGCAAAACGGGGCTGGATATAATCCCCATATCGCGCAAACGGTATTCATAACACCAGCGGTCTCCTTTGGTACGCCAATAATCCGGTCCTGCCCACAAATCATCTGCGTCGGTATTGTGCAATCCGCCAAAAGTATTAAAACGAGTGCCAAACAACGTAAGTTCCACCATATGACGCCCGGCAGATACGGCCTCCACAACCAGTTCATAGGGGTCGTAGGCAATCACGCCAACGTCCTTCCCATCCAGGGCTGCGCGTATCACCGCGCCGCGGTAATGCGGTACGGCAATACCCAATGCACAATCCGGCGTATCCGCCTCCATTTGATAGGTGATATTTCCACCATAATATGGAAGCCCTTGTGCGGTAACCGATGAAAAGCCAATGCTTTGCCGGAACGGAAGCAGTATTCTGCTGCACCCAGCCACATGCACGTGGAAATCACCCAGCAAATAGCACCATTCGGTGTTGGTTTTCCGGCCAAACGGCAAAACCAACTCCAAGGAGTTCCTCCCATTTTTTAAACCAGGAAGCGGTACTGTCATAATGGATGCATCAACATAATACCCATCCGGCACCGCATCAACCTGTACGCCATTCCAAGTGATATTAGCTTTGTCCGCATCTTCCAACGCCACATGTATCCGTTCTAATTCCACCTGGCTTTCTATGGCAAACCGCAGCGATAATGTGTGAGTCATTGGTTCCTGCGGTTCCACCCACGGCTGTTTTACCGCATCCTGCCTGGGCGGGTATCCCAATTTCGCCCTGCATAGATTATCCAACCGTAAAATTTCTTCCGACGGCTGGTAAGAATCGCCGTCCAGCGCATATTCTGCCTGGTCAAGCAGCAAAACATTTGGTTCGCTTAGTGAATACGGCACCATTGTTTTACACTGCCTCTCCTCTAACAACCTGCGTTTTAGCGGCTGTGACGCCACAACCGCCACACAGGGCTCTAAGCAGACCAGCAAACTGTCATAAGAATACAAAGAATAAGTAAATTCTGTATTTCCATGTTTGTGGGCATATGCCAGCGGACGCGTATTGCCATGGATGGTATCATACAGCACCGGCGCGTATTGCCCATCCACGGTAATCACTAGTTTTTGGCAGAACGAAACGTCAATGTTTTGATACTTGACGCCATGGGCCAAAAATAGCCAACGTTTATCGCCGTCCTGCCGCATTTGGTACAGCAAATTATTGGCCGCCGTGCCATCAGAATTGCGGATATCAACCATCCGCATTGGCTCAAGCGCATCTAGAATTGCCGTGCGCTGGAATGGGACCCGGCAAGACGGCTCGTATATGGCTCTTACGGTATCGGACGGCTCTGCATCTACCAACGCCGGGCATTCGCCTGCAAAAATCAAATAACCGCCTGCTTTCTGAAAAGCGTCCAGCGCATCGAGCGTTGTCCTGCGCAGCGTCACACATCCCGGCACCAAAACTGCATCATACTGCATATGGCCTACTTGCAGCGGAGCGCCCGGCTTCTGGCACTGCTGGGGCAGCAGCGACTCGCTGATAAAATCAAAATCAATCCCGCCAAATAGCAGCCATTTAACCAAATCCTGAAAATGCTCCTCCAACTGTTCCCGCAGAGCAGCAGAAGTCCGCTTTGGTCCCCAGTAAAGCCAGTAGCTTTCCACCGGATGGATCACACCTACCCGCACAACGGCCTTGCCGCGTGTCATGGCCGTATTGACACGGGCAAAATGATCCTCTACATATGGATATTCCTTGTACCAGGGCGACTGATAATTGATGGACGCCGGGTAATCACGCTTAGCCTCGCCTTTCATCGACACCCACGACAAATGGGGCACCCGCACGGTCACACCCAAAGCGGCCTGCCAATCCCCCTGGAATTTGTGCCCGCGGAAATCAAAATCCCAGTTTGTCACGCCATACAGCTCACTCAGTACACCCTCCCGCCCATATTGGTGGGACGCTGACTGCGCCTGCTTAGCCGTAACAAGCTCTACATGGTCGCACAGCATATCAATACCTGGAAGCTGAAAAGAACGATAAGACCGCATGGCTTCCCCCAGCGAATGGGTCTGCGATTCCAGCGATTGCTCTTCCAGCATATGGCCAGTCAGCATAAGGCCATGGTTTTCACACCATGCACCGCATTGGTCGGCAAAAGACGTGGCAAACAGCTCTGCTGCATGGTCGTGATACCAATACCGGATTTTAGAAACCTGCTTATCGGGCAGATCCCAAAACAGTTCAGGCAGGTATTCGCACAAATTCACACCATAGGTATCCTGAAAACTTTTTATAAAATTCATCGTCCATGGCAGCTGCACATCCATCTGGCTATCCGGAAAATCCAAGGTACCTTTACCGGCAAATTGCGGTTCATCTGTAAAAATAGCCGGAATGCTTTTGCCAAACCGCTCACCCACTGTTTTTGCGTATGCTTCATAGGTAATGCCAATAAAGGTTTGAATTGCCTGCGGATTTAGAGTGTCCACATAGGTCTGCCCGTTGTACCATGGGCTGGGATCTGCGGTACGCACATAGGCATACCAGCGCATCATCCCATCCTTGCTTTGCGCATCAGCCTCTGCGCGCACATACTGCTTTAAACATCCTTTCCCATCCAGCAGGATATCATAAGCTGCTAAAAAATATGGCTGTCCTGTATCCACCGCCGTTTCAAACGGCACACAGCCTTCCCGTTTGTTGGGAGTAAATAGCAATATATGCTGCCGGTACTTGGGATTTTTAGTCACCAAGCCGCCCGCCCCGCCAGACGGCCAGCGGTCTTCATCATACAGCCAGGCCAGCATTTGTTCCTGCTCCGCTTTGTCAGAGCATGCCTGAATGAGCG